>JAPUHZ010000270.1 GCA_027297485.1 Deltaproteobacteria bacterium | reverse complement strand
CGACTAACCACTGGAACCCCGTACTTTGATATCTCCGAGGTTAGGCCCTTTACAATGCTTGGCGACGCGTTATCCGCGTCTATCAGCACCGCTAGCTTATCCGGCTTGGCTTCCTGCTCCATGGTATATTCCGAACGTTCTAAAATTTACGCTCCTTTGCCACTTATCCCCTGCTTTCTACTCCTTCCGGACAACGTTCGTCAACCGTTGGGGCAGAAGTCAAAGCGGAAATATGAAAGCGGAAAGGAAAATACAAGGATGAAATCGGAAAGCTGAAAGCGAAAAGGGGTGGGGGCCTTAAAACTCTAGTTCCCTCAACGGCACCACAATGCTATGCCCCTTTAGCTTTTTGATCATCGCGCCATCAGCAGTGATGAGTGGGAATCCCACTTGCTCAGCGAGAGCTACATAGAGGGCATCATAAATCGTAATCTTGTAGGCCCAGCCGATGGCGTTGGCTTTGCGCAGCAGTTGAAAATCAGTGGCTGTGATTTTGAGGTGTAAATCTTCAAGCCCGGCTATGGCTCTTGCGCCGTGCTCTTCGTTTGTCCCCGCACCGAAGCGGATGGCGTTGAGCACCTCCAAGAAGGTAAGTTCCACGACATAGATGATGGAGCGTCCCGATACATGGAGCTCTTTTAGTGCCAGGGCTCGTTCGCGATCGGGTTCATTGCGCTCAACAAACCATTTAGTAAGAACCGACGCATCCACCACATAACCCTGGTGATACGGAGCAACCATTATTCTCCTTTCAGATTTGTATCGCGGAAGCGGCGAATAATAGCTACGCCATCCCAATCTCCAAGCTCTTTAGCCAGCTCGTCTATTTTACGAGAGGCCTCCTGCATCTTCTTATGTTTCTCCTCCTCTTCCCGCTTCTTTCGCTTCGCCTGCAAATATTCTTGTAATGCAGTCTGAATTAGAGAGCTGCGATTGGTTCCCTCCTCTTTGGCTTCTTCGTTGATTTCGTCGAGCAACTCATCCTTTAAGAAAACATTGACACGCGCCATGGCACACCTCCAATGGTATAATTAGAACCTACTGATAATGTGTTGTCAAGTATGTTCTAGCACGATAATTTTTTGTCTTAACAATAGTCAATGCTTTTAAATAGTTACGAGTATGGCTTTAAAGAATTTTAACGTCTGGTGATGTTAGGGTCAGACCCTCCCTTCTCGATTGGAGAGCTTATGCGGCCTTCTAGTATTGGACAGGGGCCGAGGATCACGGGATAGTCACATCACAGCCAGGAAATTCTTATCTCCGCCTTTACCTGTTTAAACTCCTTATCGCCCGTCACCAATTCAGCCTTCCGCAATTTTGCCAAGGCCGCGGCGAAGCAGTCAGCGTAGGACATCTTTTTACTCGCCTTGAACAGAGCCGCCTGTTTGGCCAGTTCTAGATCGGCATCGACAATCTCTATTGGAAGGGTCGAGATAAGGTGGGCCACTTCTTCTGCTCTCTCTCGGCCTGCCTCTCTCAGGGTTATGTAGTAAACTTCCACCCAGTTCACCACGGAAAGGTAAAGTGCCTTACCGGAATCTCTAGCCGAACGGAAAATTTCGATCATTGTGTCTTTGCCGGCTTCTCCCTCGATGTAGGCTATGAGCCTATAGCTGTCCAGGGCTCTCACGGCTGCTCTCACAGCTCACGCTCCTTCGCTTTTTCTTTCATCAGGGCCTTAAGGAGTTTGCCCTTTGTCCCGGCCATACCGGCCATCTTCTGGATATATTCGTCAGTGATCGGCTTTATGATGATTTCTCCGTTGCGCTCGTAGAGATAGACCTGCGTTCCCTTCTTGATGTTGAATTTCCGCCGAAGCTTGGATGGAATCACCACTTGGCCTTTAACCGTTACTACCGATCTATCCATAGTCCCTCCTGAGGCACCCATTTTTATTTTGTATACCCGAAAATATATAGTATGCCAAATTAATTTTGTAGCACCTAATTGGCTGACGGGAGCCTAAGCCAATCCTGGAATCTCTAACAGGGGTGCTGATAATGTATCTAATTGCCTCTGAAGCAATACGGAACGTGCAAGGCCGTGAGTTGAGCGTCAATTGGGAAAAACAGGCGGGAGGCAGTAGGCGAGAGAAGAAGGATGAAATATGAAAGCGGAAGGAGAAGGAACAAAACAATATGCATCAGGCAGTAGGCTCCGCCACAAAGATTGGCGGATCAGCCTTCGGCTGAAACAGGCAAAAGTTGACGCAGGGGATATTTAAGGATAGGATGCTTTCACTATGACGGCGATTGCTAAAAAGCTAGATGAGAAGCTGACTCGGTGGGCGCCCGACACAGCTAAGAAAGTTGAGCAGCTCGTAGGTGAAATCATTGACTTGGCCGACCATGATGCGCTCGATCTAGCTCGTTCCCGCGAGGTCGAGCAGGAAGTGCTCGACATTATCGATGAGCCCAAAGCCGGGTGAAATCTGGCTTGCCGATCTGGGCCTAGCAGCGAAGACTCGCCCTGTCGTTATACTCTCTCGCGATGACCCTCAGGCGCCCCGTGCGCTTGTGACGTATATTCCACTCACCACACAGAACCGCCGCAGCCATTATGAAATTGAGTTGGGTAATCTAAGGTTCCTAAAAGAGATGTCAGTTGCAAACGTTCAAGGCATCGGCTCTATTCCGGTGATTCGCTTGCAGCGAATACTTGGTTCACTCCCTACTGAAACCCTGGATAAGATCAAAAAAGCTGTCCGATTTGCGTTGGACCTGTAAGGCAAGTATTTCGACTGCTCCCCCCTTTTGAGGTGTCCGTCAAACCCGAGCTATCTCAGACATAACAATCTTAACAATCTTTCCCTTTCCTCTACTGATCGAGGTTCTTAATGCCTGGATTGACTTAGAGACCTCCCGTATTTTGCCGCCCTTTCTTTGACGATAAAGCCGATCTTCCGCTTCCCTGCCTCGGGCGGAGTCATCAGATGAAGGTCGCAAATTGCGACCTTAAAGCCTCGTACTCTTGCCGTGTCAATTGAAACATGAAAGAAGACGCAGAATCAAAGATGTGACCGGATCGGGAGACCCAGCCGTCGGTCGTGAATCGTGTTCGTGCAAAGAGATAGCGAAACCTTAGCCTCCCGAGGATTTCACATTAACCTCTTTGGCTGTGGTGTTCACGAACTTCACCGAGCAGATCGTCGAGGCTATAGCGAGAGAAGTACTCCTTTCGCCACTTCTGATAATCAAAGGGCTCGCGGGATACCAAAGCAAGGAACCTTAACGCTTCCACAGGACCCAGCTTTTCAGCCAAGACCTTAACTGCCTGTTGACGAAGCTCCTGTTCGTTCAGCTTCTTAGCCATGAGAGAATACCTCTTTCCAATATGCCACAGGATTCATCACTCGTAAACCCAACCCTAGCCGCCGGGCTCGCCTTATAATAACATCATCGCACGTAAGGAAGATCTCTGCCCCGCCTGCCTCAGCCGACGCTAAATGGGCTGCATCCAACGCCGGGATACCCTGCGCCTCAAGCTGTTGTGAGCGCCTTCGAATCTTTGTGTTAACCGCAACCACCACCTCTGCGCGACCTTGCCAGAGGGCGATTTCGTCACGCCGGTCCGGTTTGGGGTGCCTTGAATTCTCGAAGCTGAGCACCCAGGACCAAATGAGGCTATCATTTCCTTCGAGAACTCGGTTTAGGATGTTAAAGACAGCAACCGTCTCCCGGCGGACACGTTCATGACGCTGATCATCAAAAGGACGATTGAAACAGTTCAGATCGACGTATAAGCGTATCCTGCTTCCGTCCGCGCCGTTTTAGTAGACCCAGGACTCCGCGTCTACAATCTATAGATTTAGGGTAAGCCACGACTCTGGATTTCATAATTCTTCGGTAGAGAAGAAGGCTAGCCGGAGAGAGCCAGTCCAAGCAATGATGCAGAATCAAAGATGTGACCGGATCGGAAGACGTGGCCGAAGATACTTTCGCTTTCAACGGTCTGCTAATGGCTGTGTGTGTGGCCCCGGCCCCGTTCCGCATGGCGGAAGATCAAGGATTTGATGACAACCGGGACGGCCTTGGCGTCGGGGATCTCTTCTCCAATATCGATAAAATCAAAATCCTTGAGGTCGATCCCATCAATGGAAATGATACCCGAACCGGGTAAGAGCTCCTTATCAATAATATTGCCCACCAATTTTGCGATATCCGCATCAAAGACCAGAACCAGAGGCTGCCCTTTATTAACGTGCTCCTTCATCGCCTTTGCCACCCCTTCGGCCAGAGTCCGAATAAGAGGATAAGAGGGCCCTAGCTCCCAATGGATGGCGAGGGCCGCAGCCCTCTCACCGTCATGGATATCGAAACGTTGCAAAGCCCGTACAACTGAGCTCTCTACATCTGCCGAGGTAAGCACTTCCTTCTGTAGAATCTGGGGAGTGACCACCTGCAAATTCCTGAGAGGAAGAAGATCAGGATGAGAGAGAAATATGGTGTTTCCACTGACCTGAACCGTGTACTGGGAAGCGCCGATGACGGTGGCCCGTATACGCACGTCGGCTCTTTTCACTGCTATCTTCCCGGCCAGCTTCAGGGCCCGTTCCCGCACCTGCCGCCCAAGATGGTTCCCTAAGTCACCGAGATCTCTCCTTTCAAAATCATAGATATACTCGGATACCCCTCCGGAAAACATCACAGTATCGATGCGCTCTTTAAAATCGATCCCCGGTGTGAGCATCAAACTCTGGGTCAAAGGGGAGAGCGAACCCCGTTCTAAGACTTCAAAGAGGCAGTCGCAGAGGATGCGGGCCATGCTCTCCTTCTCCTCTTCTTTGAGCGAACCTCCCAGGGTGAGAGAGATCCCGGCCGCCTGTGCTATCTTGAGCCCTGCGTCCTCAATGCGATCGATCCTGCCGTCTTGATCTAACGCCACCAGCCGCGCTCCCACTTCCAACGCGGCGGTATCGATCACCTTTCCTTTCTTTACAATGGCAATCTTACAGGTGCCCCCGCCGACGTCCACATTCATAACAGCAAAATCGCCCTCCTCGGTCTGGCTCATCGCCACCGCACCGGAGCCGTAAGCTGAAAGTATAGCCTCTAGGTTATGTCCCGCCGTCGCACAGACAAACTTCCCGGCCTGTGCGGAAAAAAGGGCAACTATAGCATCGGCATTCTTTTTTTTGGCTGCTTCCCCGGTAACGATCACCGCTCCGGTATCAATATTTTTTGGGGTCAACCCGGCCTGCCGGTAGGCCTCGTGGATAAACTCGTCCAAATTCGCTGTGTCGATGGTAGTCTTGTCCAGATAAGGGGTCAGCAAGATCGGAGATTCATATAGGATCTCCCGCTTAACCACTATAAAACGGCTGGAAAGCGCAATGCCCTGGCGGCGCAGGATCAAGCGGGAAAAGATGAGATGAGAGGTGGAGGAGCCGATGTCGATTCCCACGGAAGTCAGAGATATGCGCTCTGAGCGCCACATGGGATGCTCCTCATCCAACGGCATATCGGCAACATCCTCATGCTCCCAGTCATGCTCATCATCATGGCCCTCATGAAAAATCAACGTCTCACTCCCCAAATTCAGCATTATTCTCTGAGATTCCTTTCTTCCAATTTTATCCTCCTCCACTCTACCCTATCTAAAATTTGATACCATAAGATGGATTGGCTTACCACTGTTCAGCTGTCAGCACTCAGCAATTAGCGGTCAGCCTCGAACCAAAAGCTGAACGCCGACGGCTAACATGTGCGCCCTCAGGGCAGCATAGACACGCAAAAGAATCGATAGTAAGATGGTTGTATTTATTAGCATACCCCGCCGCGGCTTGCCGCGGGCACATAACCGATGGGGTTTCCAAAGGGGAGAAGCGGCAGCTCTTCCCTTTAGTCGACCGCGGGGTTTCAAACCCCGTGGTCGATATAATTTGATGCGTCATGGGCCAAGAGGACTATAAAGAACTCTCCTCTTTCCTGGAGCGATTCGTCCGCCGACTCAAAATGCTCAAAGGGATGGAGGGGCTCTGCCTAACCGGTATATGTGTCTTCCTTCTCTTCTCCCTCGGGCTGGGGATCCAAGAGATCAAGGCCGTTTTCCCTTACGCCCCCGCGGTCTATAGCGCATTCGCCACTGCCCTCCTGGTCCTCCTTGTTGGCTGGACACTTTTCCAATGCGTTAGAAAGGTCTCCCAGGAAGGGGCCGCCCTTTATATTGAAAAAAAGTGTCCTCATCTCAGGAACAACCTGATTAACTCTTTACAGCTCTATCCACAGGTTGCAGACGAAAAGCAGCCCCAGGACATCTCCACCTCTATGGTCCTGGCCTTACTGCGTGCAACGCGAAAACAGATCCAGACTCTTCGAATTGAGGAACTGATCAATACCAGGCGGATTAAGGCCGATCTGCGTCTTTTAGGATACCTGTTTGTCCCCGTACTTGCCATGGTCCTTTTCAATCCATCTTCAGTGGGTGAGACCTTCAGCCTGTTGATTCATCCTCTAAAGGATCTCCCACCCTCCCAAACCTCGATTGATGTATCGCCGAAGGGTATCCGTGTCGTGCGCGGCTCTGCGGTAACCATCCAGGCCACGGCCTCGGGGGCCATTCCAAAGTCCATGGAGCTTATCCTCTGGTCCGGGAAGGACGACGGTAAGGAAAGATCCCTCCACGGAAAGCTTCTTATGGAGGGACTGGATACCGCAAAATTCTCGGCTACCATTAAGGAAGTCCAAAAGAGTCTCCAGTATCGTGTCGCTACAGGACCTTTTTCTTCCCCCACATATACCATTGAGGCCATTGACCCTCCTGCTGTCGGCAACCTGCAATTCACGCTCTACCCGCCTTATTACACGAGGCTCCCCAAGCAAACTCTCCAAGGGGGAAATATCGAAGTCATCAAAGGTTCCACCCTCCGCCTGGAGGCAACAAGCACAAAAGAGGTAGTTAAGGCCAAGATCCTCCTCGACAAAGGCAGGGAAGTGCCCTTAAAAATCGACGGGAGGAGACTTCGAGGCAAGCTCGTCTTGTTCCGATCCCAGAGGTATCAGATCCTGGTGGAGGACACGCTCGGTTTTCGCAACAACCCTATTTCCTACGAGATTCAAGTCCGGCCGGACGGCTTCCCTACCGTTGAGATTCTAAGACCCACCGAAGATCTTGAAATCAACGGAGATGAGACCCTGTCGCTGGAATTCAGCGGAAGGGATGACTTCGGCATCCAGGAGGTCACCCTGGCCATAAGAATCGGCGATAGGCAGGAGAAGATCCCCATTCAGAAAGCTGAAAGTAAAAAACTGATCTCCAGGGAGCAGTTCAACTGGGATTTGGGAAAGCTGGGGCTACGCGAAGGAGATGAAGCAATCTACCACCTCGAGGTGCGGGATAATGATACCATCTCCGGTCCTAAGATCGGCTCTTCTCGGGCCTTGAGACTCCGACTGAAAAATCTCAAGGGGGAGCACAGACAGATCGCCGAGATGATCCGTGATCTCTCAGGCCGGATGATCGATCTCTTGGCCGACCACTTGGAGACGCCTCTCTCGGGGGAAAAAGAGCCCCTCGGCCAAGGAGAGCCTGTCGACAAAGACTTTGGGCAAAAACTCGCTGAGATGCTGGAGCGCATCGATGCGGTAATGCAGCGGACCGAAAAAGATCGCCTGTCCAACTTTGCCACCTGGTCGGACTTGGAATCGCTCAAGCGCAACCTTCGATTCACCAAAGACGATTTACTGAAGAGAAAAGCGCAGGCCTCCTCGCCTCAGGAAAAAGCCACAGTCCACGATGAGATGTCCTCGGAGCTTGAAAGGATGTCTCTGCTCTCAGAGGAGATCAGCAAAAGGCTTAATGCCCAAGAGGTGGCCTCTACCGCACAGGACCTCATGAAAAGCCAAGAGCGACTCCTGGACTCCCTGGAGAAACTCAAAAGCGGCGATAAAAATCTCGATGCGATCCTTAAGGAGATCTCTCAGTTGGCCAACCTTCTGGGGTCGCTTCAACAGGCCCTGTCCCAGTTCGCCTCCCGTCTCCCCGATGAGTTCATCAACAGGGAAGCCCTCCGCGGGCTCGGTTTTCGCGAGATGTTCTCCGCATTGGAAGAGATCCGTAAAAAACTCATGGAGGGAGATATCGAAGGGGCCATGCAACTGGCACGGGAACTTTTCAATCAATTGGCCTCCATGGTCGCAGCCCTCCAGAATGCCCACCAATCGGCCATCTCCTCCACTATGGGTAGGATGCAGGGAGAGATGATGCGTTCGGCCAACGAGCTCCAGCAGATCGCGCAGGAACAACAGGAAATCCTGATTGCGACCGAAGGGTTTAACAAGGAAAAACTAGGAGAGAGAGAGAAAATTCTAAAGGAGAAGCTGAGTCAATTCGTGGACAAGGCCCATGAAGAGCTTTCCCGTTTAGCTGACCTTTTTCCCGACGAGGAGAGCGAAGGCATAAGCGGCGAAAGGGCTCGCGGAGAGTATCTCGATGAAGCCACTCTCAATAACCTTGTAAAGAATATGATGATACGGCTCCTCGATATGGACCTATCCGGTTTTGCCGAGGTCATGGAATTAGCCCAAAAAGAGCTGGCAAAACAGCGCCGTGCCGAGCAAGAAGAAAAGGGTCGGCAGGCTGAAACCAGCCTCCAAGGGCTCAAGGCAGAGATCGAGGCTATCCTGGAGGGACGGCATGTGACTCTGAAAGAAAAGGATAAAAAGAATCTCCGTGATCTCTCCTATCGACAGGAGATCCTTAAAGAGCGAACCGAAGATCTACATGAGAAGTTGACCAATCTCTTTCAGCTCTTCCCGTCGCTCGACCCCAAGATTACAAAAAATATCCAGGAGGCCGGGACCTCAATGGGAAAGGCGCAAAACCGCCTGAGCGACCTCGATGCAAGGGGCGCCGTCCCGCCGGAGCGCGAGGCCCTAGATCGTCTTTCTCAATCCCAGCAGCAAATGCAAAACTCTATGCAGCAGCTTGCGCAACGTGGACAACTCGGGCGCATGCCGGTTGCCTTTCTCTTCCGCAGGGGCCGGTTCCTACCCTCCGGAATGCTTGTCCCTCTTCCTGGAATGCCCGAGTTCCGCCAGTTTAACGTAGAAGGAGGGATGACCGGACTGGACATGGAAAAATTCCGCCTTCCGGGAAAAGAGGACTACAAGGTACCGCGCAGTTTCCGCGAGGAGATCTTAGAGTCCCTCAAACAAGAGGTTCCCCCTCAGCTCAAAGAGCAGATTGAGAGCTACTTTAAGAATTTGTCAGAGTAAGTGATTGATGAAAAAGGTCCTTTCTTGAAGCGAAATAATTTTCTTTCCCTGTTTTTGTCTCTAGCTTTTTTAACCCTGGCTCTCCCCTCTTTGGGGGCTGAGGTTGAGCTTCCTTCCCATCTCATCAAGGAGGGAGAGGAACACCTGGAGGCATGGCGCTTGCCTCAAGCCGATGAGATTGCCTCCCGACTAGTCCGTGAATATCCTAAGTCCCCAGAGGCCCTCGATCTTAAGGCCAAGGTCACCTTCTATCAGGGGCGGTATGAAGAGGCCCTGCGCCTTCTCGAAAAAGCCGTAGCCATCGATTCCTCGCACGATCAGCGTCAGGCCTTGCGTCTCTTGACGCAGCTATCTTACGACACGGTAAAGACGCTCAAGCGCTACGAAAGCACGCACTTTCTGCTCTACCTGGATGAAGAGAGGGATGGGATCCTGGTACCGCATGTCCTCGACACTTTGGAGAAAAGCTATCAGGCCATCGGCCGGGCACTAGGCACCTTCCCACAGGCAAAGGTCCGAGTGGAAATAGCGCCAGATGTTCCCTCATTCAATGCCATCTCTACCCTTTCACTCAGGGACATCGAGGAAACCGGGGCGGTAGGGATCTGTAAATTCAACAAGATCATGACGATTTCACCCCGCGCCCTCATGCGAGGCTACCGCTGGCTCGACTCGTTGAGCCATGAATACCTCCACTACGTGATTGTCGGCCTTACCAACAATAAGGCACCCATCTGGCTTCACGAGGGTATGGCCCGTTTCTATGAGACCCGCTGGAGGCGGCCGGCTCCGCCCAAGGAAAAGGAAGACTATCTCACCCCGTCCAACCAGACTCTCTTGGCTCAAGCATTGGATAAAAATGAATTTGTCGGCTTTAAAGAGATGGAGCCTTCGCTGATCCACTTAGGGACGCCGGAAGAAGTCCAATTGGCCTATGCTGAGGCAGCCTCGGCGATCGACTTCATGGTTAACCGTAAGGGCCAGGCCACCATCCATGAGCTTTTATCCGAAGTGAGAAAAAGGCCCACATGGGAGGCCATCGAAAAAGTCTTGGGAATTTCCTTTGAGGCTTTTGAGATCCAATGGAAGGAGTTTCTCAGAGGAAAGGGCCTTAAGGAGATAGAAGGGAGTCGAGTGCGCAAGCTTAAGGTCAAAGGAAATCAAAAAGAGGATGAGGCGACGGTGGAACTCAAGGAGATCCAGTCCGTCGTCGCCCGTAATCGGACCCACCTGGGAGACCGGCTCAGGGAAAGAGGAAGGATGGTTGCCGCCATTACTGAATACCGACGCGCCTTGCAGGCAAGTCCCTATTCCCTTATTATCCTCAACAAGTTGGCGCGGGTTCTCACCTACAGGGAAAGGTACGAAGATGCGCTCCCTCTTTTGAAAAAAGCTCAAGCTCTGGAGCCGGATCACGTCAGCACCTATATTCAGTTAGGACGTCTCTACCATGCAACAAAGAATCATTCTGATGCCAGGATTGCTCTAGAAGAGGCCATTCAGATCAACCCCTTTAATCCGACTATCTACCGCCTCCTTTACGAGATCTATGCTGCGTTGGGCGAGCAGGATCAAGCTGAGAAATCCAAGGCGACCTTGAAGAAGCTCATGTCACAAAGGTAAAACGATGAATCAAATGGAGCCGATCGAGATCGAGGAAAAAGAGATTGCGGCAATCGAGGAGTTTGCAAGCAAAAGAGACTCGATGCTGGGCGAGATCCACAAGGTCATTGTGGGACAGGAGAAGGTAATCGAAGAAGTCTTAATCGCCCTCTTCTCCAGGGGCCACTGTCTCTTAGTCGGCGTTCCCGGCCTGGCCAAGACATTACTGATCAGCACCTTAGCGGAGATCCTTGATTTAGAGTTCAACCGGATCCAATTTACCCCTGACCTGATGCCCTCAGACATTACGGGAACTGACATCCTGGAGGAAGATGCCGCTACGGGAAAAAGGAAATTCCAATTTCTTAAAGGCCCTATCTTTACCAACATCCTCCTGGCGGATGAGATCAACCGGACACCTCCCAAGACCCAGGCGGCCCTGCTCCAATCGATGCAAGAATACCAGGTGACCGCCGGCGGAACGACCTATCCGCTGAGCCTCCCCTTCTTTGT
Organism: Deltaproteobacteria bacterium; assembly: GCA_027297485.1. The sequence continues at coordinate 1,751 of JAPUHZ010000270.1, read as the reverse complement.
CCTGGCAACCCAAAATCCCATTGAGCAGGAGGGGACCTATCCCCTGCCGGAGGCGCAACTCGATCGCTTCATGCTTAATATTGAGATTGAGTATCCCTCCTTCGACGACGAGGTCCAAATCGTCCAACAGACTACGTCGGTAGGCAAACCTACGCCGGACAAGGTTATGGACGGGCCTGCTATCTTACGTTTCCAGGAGCTGGTCCGTAAGGTCCCTGCCTCACCGTTTGTGGTTGCTTACGCGGTATCCTTGAGCCAGAAATCCCGTCCGAATAATTCGGAGACTCCCCAGTTCGTCAAGGACTACGTGGAATGGGGCGCAGGCCCAAGGGCCTCGCAGTACCTGATTCTTGGCGCCAAGGCCAGGACTATCCTCCAGGGACGCTATGCGGTATCAGTCGAGGATATCCAGGCCTTGGCCCCCTCAGTGCTCCGCCACCGCATCATCCCTAACTTCAAGGCCCAGGCCGAAGGGCTCTCCTCCCTCGACATCGTCACCCACCTCCTGAGCGAAGTTAAACCCTCAAAGGACGGCAGTGAACCGGGATAGCAGTGGGAAGAGCTTGCTTTGAAGAGGTAGCAAGGCAAGAATATCTCATCCCACAGCGGATTTAAGCTGGAACATGGAGACCAAGGCTCCAGACAGCCGATCCATTAGTGGCGGATTCCTGTTCGTTTCCATTTTATTCATGAGATGTGTTGTGACGCCTGATGTGCCCCGTCGGTAGGAATCCCCGGGTGGACCTGTCCGGACCAGTTCGAGATGATTCGCGTGCGCTGGCGAGAAATTACTGACCCAACTTGGGTGGGCCAAATTTAGACCGCTGTCCGAGGTGGGTAAAGGGTGACAAGCACCCCGACGATCTTGATCAAACGTAAGCAAGGGATGCACAGCAAATTCGAAGTACGGCTCCCGGGACCCCTCGACATCTCGGCCTCTGTTGAGTGGTTTCGGCGCTGGGGTGATGATCTCATCGACCGCTGGGACGGCCGTGTTTTAACGCGCACCACGCGAGTGGCAGAAAAGGCAGTCCCCTTTACTTGCACTGTCGCTGGTACCCTGGACGAGCCCGCCTTAAAGGTAACGGTGCGGCACCCGGATCATGCCCCCGCTGTCGAGCTGGTGGTCAGGTCAATGTTTGTCTCGGCTCCGGGGGCTCTAGGTAAACTGGCTGCTGCTGACCCGGTTATCGCCCGGCTCGAGACATGCTACCGGGGTGTCCGTCCAGTACTCCAAGTGGATCTCCTGACGGCTCTGGTACGCTCCATTAGTGCCCAACAGGTCAACCTCAGGTGGGCTGCCATTACCCGGCGCCGGCTGGCCCATGCTTTTGGACGTCAACATACCCTCGGAAAGCATCAGGTCTTCAGCCTAGAGGCTGACCGAATTGCGGCTGCCAGTGTTAATGAGCTGCGTGCTCTGCAATTTACTACCCGCAAGGCAGAATACCTCATCTCGCTGGCTGCAGAGGTTGCGGATGGAACCCTCGACCTTGCGGCGCTGCGGGATCAGCCGGATGCGGAAGTGATCGCGCGTCTGACGGCCTGCCGCGGCATTGGGCGCTGGACTGCGGAGTGGTTTCTAGCGCGTGCTTTGGGGCGTCCGCGGGTCACCGCAGGCGATCTCGGGGTGCGCAAGGCTGTCGGTGCCGCCTACTTGCAGGGCAGAATGCCTTCCGAGGCTGAGGTTAGAGAGCTCACAGCACATTGGGGAGACGCCGCCGGTGTGGCCCAGCAGTTGCTCCTGCACG
>JAPUHZ010000027.1 GCA_027297485.1 Deltaproteobacteria bacterium | reverse complement strand
ACTGTCTTTCAGTGGGGCATAACGTTCGCGGATGTCTTAAGTTTCGTCCACAAAAAAGGAATTGTGCATCATGACATCAAACCTGACAATATTCTGTTCACACAGGACGGGATTCTCAAGATTGGTGACTTTGGTGTTGCGAACCGGAACCTTGGTACACTTCCTTACTTACCACCAGAGGTCTTCATGGCCAATAATGATGCTCCGACTGATCCGAGGGTCGACATCTATGCGTTGGGGATAACACTGCTAGAGTTAATAGCTGGTGAAAATCCATTATTCAAGTTCCGGGGAACCGAATTACTAGCTACTAAGAATAAACACGACTTTATGCCTCTAGGTAAACCTCGTTGGGTAATCGACATACTCAGGAAGGCTACCCATCCAACACCAGAACTGCGATTTCAAACAATGGAGGATTTCCGTGAGGCTATATTAGCGAAGAGCGTGCCCCTTATTATCGATCGTAAGAAGATGGTTGCGGACGAACTGGCTTCGAAAGCTGACATACTGCTCAAGAAAAAGAGGTGGAAGGAGTCATGGAAGTTTGTCGAACAGGCTCTGTATTCTGCAGAAGACTCGGTGAAAGCCTTGGTTGTTGCGGGTCGGCACCGACTCAGACTAAACAGAATTGTCGAAGCTAAGGACCATTTGACTAAAGCCCTGTGGTTGAACCCACGGGTCGATGTTCAAAAGGAGCTGGGTTGGATAAACCTTGACCAAGGTAATTATCAACATGCTATCTCTATGCTTACTGATTATCTGCAAAGAAATTCTTCGGATTATGAAGCTGTTAACCTTCTCATCCAATGCTACTACGATACGGAACGGTATGAGCAGGCGGCACAGATAGCTAATTCGCTCACGAATAAATATCCTTGTTTTCGAAACAATTATCTGATTTCTAGTTTCCTTGCGGGCAACCCGTCCGGATTGGCGTCTATCAATTTGACAGCAGAGCTAAATCCTTTTGTTACATACAACGCGCAGATACTTGGGGAAGAAGGTGAATCTTGGGAGCCGAGTCGCGGCGTCAGTGTAAAATCGAAGTTAATGTTTCAGGAATTTCGATTTGGCAACCAAGATGCTGAGAAAAAGGATAATATCCTGTCGGTTCGGACACGTAAGAAGCCTATTGAATTCAAGAAGAAAATAATATCCATTGGAAGGTTAGAAAAGAATGATTTAGTTTTGAAGAAAATTAAAATTAGCCGCAGGCACTGTGTGGTAATAAATTATCTTAATGATGTGTGGATATATGATTTGCAAAGCACATATGGAACGTTCGTTGCCGACTTGAAAGTCCAAAGAAAACAATTCCTTCTAGGTGTTTATGCTGTACGGCTTGGGAATCAAAGCTTTCAGATCGCGTCAAAGCATGATCTGTTACTGTAGGCTATCAAAGGGATCATCATACAGAGGGGTTGGGGAAAAGGGGACAGGCGGCTTTTTATGGTATTGGAAGAGTAGGGGTCAAGTCGCTCGTACAGGGGGACGTACAGGGGGACGTAGTTCCGGTATTTCCGTTATCTGCGCCATTCATGTAATTCCAGCCCCATCTCCCGGAGGTATGCGGGTCCCTTCTCCACCTCTCGCAAGATGCTTTGGCTGGAAACGTTGAGAACTCTCGCTACCTCAACGGCAGGGTATCCTCACTCCCGCACGGCGACGTATCTCACTACGTAACGCCCCGCTGCTATCTTAGGGGACATCTTTTATGGCCTTATTCTAAATTCATTATCATTCTTCATGCCCCCCGCTTGGATGCTCCAGGTGTCCTGCATCATGTCATGGCCCGTGGGATCATGTGGCAGACCATAGTATTGGGAGTCAGTCGTGATATTTGCGATTCTGCGGGAAAGAATCTTGGGATGTTCAGGCATGATATTTGGTGTGTCCAGATGAATAGCTGTCGTGATCCATAGGGTGACCCTCAGTGTATAGAGGGAAGTCCCGCTCCGCCTAAGGTGGATAGCTTGGGTAGCAATATGGAGAGAGATCGACATGTTGAAGCCTACCGACAAAGCCTGCTTCGGGCAGGTGAGCGAGTTGCCGGGTCGCAACGTGAGTGAACGCTGAGCAAGCCTCGTTACAGCCAAAGGACCGGTGGTCGAGCCGGTCAAATAGCGGTGAAGACCGTATGGGCTATCTCAGTCTGGCTTAAGGGGTAGTCCACACCGGCGGGGTAGTCCTAGGGGACGTTGCTTCCGAAAGGGCTTTATGGCAGTTGGTTGAGATGCCTCGGGAAGCGCGACTCGATGAGGGTGCTCAGAGAGGGAAAAGAGTATTAGGAAACAACGTCCCCTTTGATATACGGTGACGGAAAAATGCCCACCTCAACCTGTTACATGTGCGATTCGCCTGAAACGTCGCGGAAGCACGCTCCGCCACTGTGTTTTTTCCCAGAGGCCAAGGAGGTTGGGCGAGATCTACGCCGCAATCTCATAACCGTCCCATCGTGCGAGCGTCACAATTCTAGGAAATCGAAGGATGACGAGTATTTCCGCTCCGTCATTCTGATGACGGTAGCCCCGAATAGTGACACAGGAAGACACCAGTTTAATCGGAAACTGCTACGCGCCGCTGACAGAACGCCGCATGCGCACAGATTATTCTTTGCGGACAAGGGGACGATTGCTGAAGGGAAGGAACGCGTGCTGCAGATCGATCGGGAACGTTTTGATGCTTGCATCGATCATTTGGCAAGGGCGCTATTCTTTGATGCGTTTCATCGTAAGTGGAGCCTGCCGATATCGGTTTACTCTCCAAACTTTTTCAGCGGGATTGATTCCGATCAGGTTGTTCCACATCAGCTAACGCAAGATACTGTTGAGGTGTCCAGACAGGTGCTCGGTCCAGAGCCAATCAGGGGCGAGAATCCCGAAGTGTTTAAGTATCGCCTTCGATACGACAAGACGGATGAAACTTATAACTTCTGGGCTATGTTCTATGATTACTTTGAGATTTATTCATTTTCCTCGAAACATTAGCGCAGGTGGCCGTATAACAACGGGATTGACCTGACAGGAAAAGTTGTGCGGGATTTTGTAAAATGTGATGCTAGGTTGTTTGGCCTTTCGCCTGCAGGTCATCCCGGACGTTGGGCAGCGCAAAAAGAGATGGAGAGCCGTGAAGGACTGTGAAGTTATCAAAGCCTTTGTCGCGTATCTCCGCGTCCGGGGGCATCTTGGCCTGCGCATCGAAAGTAGGCCGGACAAGGAGAACCGCGAGTCCTCCGACATCGACGCGATAAGCGGAGAATTTGCCCTCGAGCACACCAGCGTTGACACGCTTCCGAACCAACGCCGAGACGCTGACTGGTTTACGTGCGTTGTCAGCGGGCTCGAGGATGAACTATCGACTTCTCCGTCGTGCCGCCTGCGTATCACGCTCGAATATCACGCCGTGAGTACGGGCCAGGACTGGCTGTCAATCCGTGAGGCCTTGAAGATCTGGATTACACATGAGGTGCCGCATTTAGCCGATGGTAGTCACGTCACGAATTCGAGTGATCGGCCTCACGGGCTCTTTTTCGCAAGGTACAAGCCCGTTGACGACACCCTGCCTGCGCGCATTCGAACTCAATTCGATCGGAAGGCGCAAAAACTGGCAAAGTATCAGAATGCCGGCAAGACTACAGTCCTTCTCGTGGAGAACTCGGACATAGCCCTTATGAACGACCAAAAAATGCTTGAAGCAATTCGCCGAGCCTACCCGGATGGCCTGCCGGTCGGTGTCGATGAGCTGTGGTACGCCGACACGGCCATCCTCGACAACATCGACTTCAATGACTTCACTGCTATGCTAGGTGGTATGACCGGCCGGGGAGATAGGTAACAAAAGAGTCCGGGGACATGGGTTACACTTTGAGGCATTGCAATCTACCATAAGCAAGATGTCAGAAGCATTTAAACTCCTATTCTTGGGCGCAGGCTTCTCACAGCCTGCTGGACTACCCCTGGGCGTAGAGCTGTTTCAGGCCGTCCGACGATCGATCATCGTCGAACATGGCCGAGATAATCACGTTGAGTGGGATCTCGAGCGCTACATTCGATACCTGAACGACTGCGAGGGCTGCTGTCAGACTGCCGACACCATTGACTACGAGCAGTTTCTTGGATTCCTGGATGTGGAGCACTACCTCGGTCTCAAAGGCAAAGACACTTGGAGCGAAGAAGGTAACGAGTCGCAGCTAATGGTCCGTCGCGCGATCGCACAGGTCTTATTCAAGCGAACGCCCGAACAACCTCCAACATTGTATAGAGAATTCGTTCGTCGCCTTAAGTGCTCTGACATCATCCTTACCTTCAACTACGACACTCTCCTGGAGTCCGCGCTTGAAGCTGAAGGCGTTCCATATCGTCTGTTCCTCGATCGGTTCTCGGAGATTGGCTGGAGATCCAACACTGTTGACAATTCGAAGGACGAGGTAGTTGTCCTGAAGTTACACGGCTCGATCGACTGGTTTGATCGTGCAGTCTACGATCGCCACGTTGCCATGGCCCAGGAGTGCCCGAATCCTTATCAAGTCAAACATCCAGTTTTCGGTAAGGACAGAATCGTCGGATCAACTCCGTTGACAGATGGTCCAAGAGCCAAGAACGATCCATTGGCGCAACTCTACCGGGTGAGAGATCTCAGACCTCTCCTCGCTCGAGGGTTCTGGGAATGCTGTCCGCTTATTCTCGCACCTTCTCAGAACAAGCTTTTCTACGCTCAGTCTTTGCGCGAGTTCTGGCGGGGGCTCCAGCGAGCGGGCGGCTTTAACCTTTCGCTGGGTGTCGTTGGTTATTCACTGCCGCCTTACGACGCATATGCCCGCCAGGTCATCTATCACGTATTCTCAAACTACACGGACTACGAGCCAGATCTAGAGTTCAATGGTCGAAAGAAAGGGCGAATTCGAATCCTGGATTATCGTCTGGATGGCGACTCTGGAGATGAGATTCGAACCCGATATCGCTACGCCGATTGGAGGCGCACCGATTTGCGATTAGATGGTTTCTGTGAGAATACTCTCGAATGGCTTCTAGCCTAAACGTCCAACAATCTGCTGCACACATATTTTCCAAAGGCCGCGGACAGCCTTCGGAAAAATGGTGAGCAGTGACGTTAGCCACTATCGTAACTGCAAATGAGACGCATTATTCGGGACCCTGAAAGGTTCGAGGAGATGGGTACCTTTTTTCCTCTTACAGCCGGGCCAATCGAATGAGCATCGAAGAAGCAATGGTTGATCTTCAAGCCCGTTTGGCACGCGTTGCGCGAGGCCGAGCCGTTATGGTGAAGTTCGAACCCCAGGATTTCATCCTGGCGCACGACTACGAGGTGCGTTTAAATACGGATACCAGCACGTTCGATATGGGGGACATGCAACTTATTTAACCTTCTGAAAGTTATCAGGGCTTGAGTAGGAGGTCAGGCTTTTGAAGTTTTGATATGAGATGTCAAAGGGGTCGCGTCTCTGTGCAGCCTCTAAAACTGTTTGTCTAGCAGGTGATTCGATTTGGAACGGAGATGTTTACTTGCGAATAGTCTTGTCCTGGGATTTGCCTATTTGCCCAGGTAGTTATACCCGACTTTGAGGGAAGTGACGAGCTCAAAGAAAGCTCGGAAGTAAAAGGCTCGTTGGGTCCTACGGGATTCAGGTCGGCACAGGCAGATCGGCTTTTCCAGGGAGTAACCGCGTGCCGTAGGGATGAGCCGCTTCTCTTCCTGTCTTACCGGTTGGTCTTTCTCCTCTAGCCATGCCTGAACCGCAGACCACTTGAATTGGGGACGGCAGGGGAGCCGCAACGTGGTGCGGTCCGAGAGACAAGAGTCTCTAACAATAGCTTGACGGGCTGTTGGTAATTATGCCAACATGTCA
>JAPUHZ010000269.1 GCA_027297485.1 Deltaproteobacteria bacterium | reverse complement strand
TCCCGTCCCCCGGTAATTAGATAGAAACCATCCGGCGTCCTCGGCAGTTCCCAACTCCAAAAGATATCGATTCCTATCGCCTTCGCCCGTTTTCGTGCTTCATCGTGAGAAACGCTGTCGGCAAACCTTTTCCATCGATCCACGGGAAACGGAATTTTTGTTTTATTTTTAGCCCGCTCCTGTATCTCATCCACAACCGCATCCGCATAGGTCTTAAGACCTGCCTTCTTCGCCCATACCTGGCGGATCTCCGCCAAGATATTTTCTAAGGTTTCCTCAGTAAGCGCCTTGATCCATATCTCACGCGCCGCCAGCTCTTCGCGAGTGATTTTCGGGCTCTTCCCTTGACTCCGAGCCTGCTGGCGAGACTGTTTCAAAAGAGACAACTCGTCGTTTAGCCTTGTCATCCCCTCACGGATACGAGAGGTCAATCGCTCTTGCTTCAGCCATTCCTCCGCCTCTCGATAGGCATTCTCCGAGATCCGATGAAGAAGGTGGCCGTTAATCTCTTTAAATCCTTTTTTGTAGAACTTTCTGATGACTGCCAGGTTAACGTTTTTGAAAGGAACGATGTGCGGGTTGGTCGCCCCGTAGACAAACGGGTGGTCCCGCTCGTCATCCACGCTGTCGATGGCGGTCGCGTCGTTGGAATCGGTCCGTGCCACGATAACTCCCGGGACACCCAGGACGTCGAATTGCAGCCGTGCCGTGTTCAACCGGGAGATAATCTCCGCCGTAGAGACCAGTACTTTTTGCCCTTGATGGCCGCAGACCTTGCAGCCGGGTTTTTGATCCTCGATGTGAATAGCGCCGATCCTGTTCTCAACGAACTTCTTCACCAGATTCCTGATATGGTGTTCTCCGCCATGGCCCGTGTCGCCGTCCGGGATAATCATCGGCGGGGAAAACTCAATCGCCGGCGTTTTCTTCCTTTGCGCCGATGTCATTCTCATCCGGTTGGACCGTTGCACCTCATCCTGGTGCATCAACGCGCGCACCCACGAAGCGCCCTCTTTGGGCACTCGATCAACGGCATAGTTGGCCAAGTCCGCGCCCGGATCTTCCGTGTCGGAGCCCCGCGCCGACGTTGCCCACCCACCGAGATATAATATTTTGATCCCTTCCATCACCGCGCGAACCGCGCCTGTGGGCGAATAAGGGCCATAAGTGATTTCCTGTTTCTTCGCTCGAAACAGCCGCTGCATGTAATCATACATCTTTACAGCTGCCTGCTTTGCAATCGTGTAGTCTTCTGTTACGTTGCCGCGGAGGGCGACGACTTCATACGGCGTGTGAAGACGAGTGATCTGACTGAACCTCGGTCTTTGAAACCAGGCCTCGGTTTCACGTAATTCCTTGGCCCACTCGATAGCCTCCGTATCTCGCTTCGAGTCTATTCGTGTGACTTTTGTATGCGTGATAGCCATTGAGTCGATTCTCTCCTTTTTTGGATTATATAGTATAGCCCGCGGCTTGCCGCGAGGTGACTAATAATAACTCAAGACGGATTCCGTTACTATCGCTGCTTCAAGTCGATGATGGTGGGCTGAGGAGCCCGCGGCTGCGCATCTACCCGAATTGCTCAGACTAAAAAGGCTCAACGTACTGTCGAGTACGCCTGCACGCCCTCGCTTCATGCTCCGGTGAGAATTACAGGCTAGTCCGTAAAATTCGGCTTTCTCTTTTCGAGAAAGGCGCTGGTCCCTTCCTTTAGGTCGTTTGTTCCGGCCAGGTTGGCAAAGGAGCGCGCCTCCATCTCCAGCCCCGAGGCGAGATCAATTTCCAGGCCCCTGTTGATGAGCATCTTTGATGCCGCCATCGCTAGACGAGGAAGGGCGGCGAGCTTAGCAGCGAAGCTTTTGGATTCTTCCAGCAGCTTATCCTTTGGCACCACTTTCATCACGAGCCCGCAAGCAAGGGCTTCGTCTGCGCCGATCATGTCCCCGGTAAGGATCATCTCCTTCGCCTTGGACGCACCGATCAGGCGGGGGAGCCTTTGGGTTCCGCCTCCTCCTGGGAAGGCGCCGATTTTGATCTCGGGCACGCCGAATTTCGTCCCTTCCGCGGCGATCCGAAAATCACAGGCCAGGGTCATCTCGCACCCCCCACCCAGCGCGTAGCCTGCGACCGCGGCGATAACGGGCTGAGGAAGCGCCTCGATCCGGTCAAAGAGGAGTTGAAATTCTCTGGAGTGTTTGTAAGTCTCCTCTGCCGTCGATGCATCCTGGATCTCGCCAATGTCCGCCCCGGCACAGAAGAAGTCCTCTCCACCGGTCAGGATCACCACTTTTTGTTTGGGATCTTCCGCGATCTCTTTCAACGCCGCCTCTATCTCATGTCTCAACTCCATGTTGAGAGAGTTTTTCTTTTGCGGCCGGTTGAGCTGGAGGATAGCAAGGGAGCTCTCTTTTTTATAAATAAGATTCTGATACATATTCTCTTTTCCTTTGCGTTCTCAGAGGCCAAATAGCTGGACAGCATTTTCTCTGAGAAGCTTCCGTTTGGCATCCTCTCTGAGTCCAAGTGCTTCGACCTGGTTCAGGCTCTCTTTCCATTGGAGTCCGTTGGTCCCCCACAAGGATCGATCCTGCCCCATTCGACTATTGATAAACTGGATGATTTCCGGTTTGAGGTATTTGGGCATCCAAGCATCGACGCCGAAGTAGACATTGTCCCACTTGTAACAGACCGAAATCAGCTCCTCGACCCAAGGCCAACCCGTGTGGGCCCCAACGATCTTGAGATCGGGAAAATCACTGGCGATCCAATCGAGATAAATGGGCCGGGCATGTTCACTGGGCATGGCCTCCAGCACGTGGCCCACCTGCATGGAGACCGGGATGTCCAGCTCCACACACTTAGCGTAAAGGGGATACATCTTGCGGTCGTGCAGGGGGATGTCGAATCCGTAGATGTGGATATAGACCCCCTTAAAGCCATATTCCTTCACTGCCCGTTCGATCTCCTGCACAGATTCCTTGACCCGAAAAGGATTGTAGCCGGCAAGCCCGACAAAGCGATCGGGATAACGGGTAAGATACTGAGCCACTTCTTCAAGAGTCGTGTCCATATACATCCACTTGTTCCGGTAAGACCACATCTTGCACTGGGTGATGAACACCTTCTCGACCGCTGCCTCATCCATCTTGGCGATCATCGCCTCCATACTCTTGTACTGGGGTAGACCGCCGATGGCGCGTTCCATCCTACAGATCAGTTCACCTTCTTTGGCCTTGTTCCATTTCTTGATGAACTCGGGTGTCGCCACGTAATACATGAAATCGATAGCTTTCGTTCCATTTTTCATTCTATACCTCCCGAGGCTTCTACATCATGGTTAAACCGCCACTGACACTCAAGGTCTGTCCTGTCATAAAATCGGCGCTTGGAGATACTAAGAAGAGAACCGTCTCGGCAATCTCTTCGGGTTTTGCAACCCGTCTCAGCGGCGTGGCCTTAATGATGGCATTGATCAGCTTCTCCGTATCCGGTGATTGGGAGCGAACTCCTTGTAGCAGCGGGGTATCCGTTAGTCCGGGACAGACCACGTTAACATTGATCTTGTGCCTGGCCACCTCGCGGGCAAGCGACTTGGAAAAGGCGATGGTGGCCCCCTTGGCCCCGGAATAGACCGCTTCCCAACTGGAGCCGGCCCGCCCGGCATCGGAACCGATGTTGACGATTTTCCCCGAGCCGCGGGAGATCATGTGAGGCAAGACGGCCTTTGCGGTATAGAGCACCGATTTGAAATTGACGGCCAGGATCCGCTCCCAGGTCTCCTCATTGCTCTCCACAAAGGGCTCGAGCCTATCCCACCCTGCGCAGTTGACCAGGATGTCGATCCCGCCGAACTGGGTCAAGATCCCTTCCACTACACGCTCCACTTCAGGCCGTTTCGTGAGGTCTACTGCAAAGGCTGTGGCTTGGCGCCCCGTAGCCTTGATCTCATCTCTAACCTTCTCGGCGTTTTTTACCACGATGTCGGCCACCGCTACTTGGGCCCCTTCGCGGGCCAAAATAATGGCCGTGGCTCGTCCAATCCCACTGCCACTTCCTGTAACTAGCGCTGTCTTGCCTTCGAGCTTCATGTTTTTCTCCTTACTGTCAGCTCTCATCAGTTCGATTCGTTTAAAACGTTTTGAACTGCTTGAACGACTCGAACTCCTACTTTGATTTTCACGCCACCCTTGCTTCCTCAGCGGTCGCGGTTTTTCCTCCGTTCTGACGGATCTTCTCCAGCCGGCGAAGCGCCAGGAGTGCGGCACCCAGGGCCCCGACCATGTCCGGCTCCTCACTGACATTGATCTCTTTTTCCAATGTCTCCCCGAGAGCTTTGACCATCCCTTTCTGCCGGGCCACTCCTCCGACAAAGGTGATCTCCTCCTCCAGGCCGGTTCTTGTCATTAGGGCCCTGGCCCGGGAGGCCAATGATTGGTGGACCCCGTATAAGATATTCTCCACCGTCTGCCCGTTGGAGACGTGGTTGATGATCTCCGATTCGGCCAAGACCGCGCAGACACTGCTGATGGTCTGTGGTTTGTCGGCTTTGATGGAAAGCTCCCCCACCTCTTCGAGCTTGACCTCCAGGTATTTAGCCGCTCTCTCGATAAAGCCCCCTGCTCCGGCGGCACACTTGTCGTTGGTGCGGAATTCTCGCACCTTTCCGCTCTCGATCACTCTTATGGCGCGCGTGCTTTGAGCCCCGATGTCCAGGATCGAGCGGGTCTTGGGAAACAGAAAGACGGCCGCACGGCCGACACAGGTGATGTCCGTGATTTGAATATCTCGAAAAGGCACATTGTATCGGCCAAACCCGGTGGTAGCGATGTAACTCAAGTCGTTCTGTTTGAGATCCGCCTGCTGCAATGCCGAATCGAGAGCCTCTTGAGCTACCTTGGGAAAATCAGGTCTTGTATTGACCATGCCCTTGCCGCGCAAGCGCCTTTCACCATCCAAGATGATCGCCTTGGTAGCTTTGGTGCCCATGTCAATGCCCGCTACGAAATCCATGATGCCTCCTTAAAATAGGCACGAGGCGTTAGGCAGTAGGTCCAGCCCCCACCCCTGTTTCCTGTTCCCTCTCACCTGTTGCCTTGGTGGCGCGCTCCATGGCGAACAAGCTTGCGCCCAGAGCCCCCGTGAAGTGAGATTCAGGACTCACATTGAGTTTCAATCCCAGTTTATTCTCCAGCGCCCGGACCATGCCTATGTTCAGTGAGACTCCTCCCGTAAAAGTCACCTCTTCCTCGATTCCGACGCGTCGGATCAAAGAGATCGTCCGTGCCGCAATGGCACTATGGACCCCGCCTAAAATGTCTTCTACCTTTTTACCCTGGGCGAGGTAGGACATAATGTCCGATTCGACAAAGACCGTGCATACGGTAGTTAGGCGCACCGGATATTTTGCGTGGAGAGAGAGTTCGCCGATGTCATCCAGTGAAAGGCCCAAGGCCTCGGCTGCATTTCCGAGGAATCTTCCTGTCCCTGCAGCGCATTTGTCGTTCATGACGAAGTCTTTCACATCTCCCGCCTCGCCGATCTTGATCCCTTTGGCATCCTGTCCTCCCATGTCGATGACGGTCCGCGTGCCGGGAAACAGATAACTCGCCCCACGGGCGTGACAGCCGATCTCGGTAATCTGGGCGTCGCCAAAGGTGACCTTGTACCTTCCGTATCCCGTGCCGATCACATAGGCCACGTCCTCCCGTTTGAGTCCGGCTTTGAGTAAGGCCTCGGTAAAACTCCGCTCGGCTGCGCGGGTAACATAAGCACCGGTAAGGACAAGGGATCTCCCGATGATCTCCATCTTTTCATTGATAATGATGCCTTTTGTTTGGGTAGAGCCGACGTCGATACCGGCGGCGTAGATCATGACTTTCCTCCTCTGGCTGGGGACTTATGCAAGATTTTTTTATGTTCCAGTGATTCAAAGAAAGCATCGATCCGATTCCTCAGCTGCGCCTCGGAGAAGTATCGCGGGTCCTCGATATCCGACTCGATAAGCAGAGTAGGGATGTTTAGCTCTTTGGCGAAGTATTCCCGCATATCACCTTGTCCTGCGGAGAACAGGCGGCAGCTCTTTACGGAGTGGA
>JAPUHZ010000268.1 GCA_027297485.1 Deltaproteobacteria bacterium | reverse complement strand
GGCTATGAAGGTGACAACCTTTTTACCCCGGAGGCTCTTCGGCGTATCGCCAATTATTCGAAAGGCATCCCCCGGCCAATCAACATCATCTGCGATAATGCCCTGCTGATCGCCTACAGAATTTCGCAAAAATCGGTAGCTGCCAGTATCATTGAAGAAGTTGCCCATGATCTCCGGTTGAAGGACGGGACTCAGGGCTTCCCGGCTCCAATACAAACAGCAACAGACGGAGTCCCCCCACAATTTTTGGATCACTTGACTCATGAACTCACCGAAGCTATGGGACCCGTGGCCTCTGTGATCGTCCGTGATCAAATCTTGGCTCTCGATGAATCTCGCGAGAGCTTCCCAAAGATTAAGCTTGGGGAACTTATCGAGTCGGTTAGCGTCTCGTTGTTGGCATTGTGTATGAGCTCACTGGGAGTATATTGCAAGAGCAATTAGATCAACAAGCCTCCGCCATCGCAAACAACCTAAGCGATGGCGCCGCAGGTTTCGTACTGGAGAAAAATGTTTTGGGGCGAGCACAGTACATTAGAACGGGGTGGGTTGTATTACCTGCATAGCCGGGTATCGACGGACATAGGGTTGAATCTCCGGAAAAGTAAGCGGTTAGGAGATTCGATCTGTAGCTTTTACTCTGAAGGCAAATGGGGTGGCGGACCCTAGATGGAGGAGCTATATGCTGAAAAAATTCATCTATCAAGCCAGAGGACATATGCTCAAACGACTCCTCTTGTCATGGCTCATCGGATCTTTTTTCTTCATGCTTAGCGGTTGTGGAGGCGCGAGCCGGAAACAGCCGCTGGAACTAGCAGATAGCCACCGTTTCGTTACCTCCCCGGCGGCAGATTTTAACCGAAGCCTCGCTCTTCCTTTAAGTCCCCAAGCTCTGACACCCCGGGATTATGAAATCGGGCCAGAGGACCTCCTCGAGATCACTCTTTTCAATATAGATCCAGGAGATGGGCTACCGAGTAAAGTCAGAGTACGGGTCAGCCAGACAGGTTTTATCACCCTTCCCTTGCTGGGCCGTGTAAGGGTGCGCGGACTGACTCGTGCTCAGATGGAAGAGACCTTACGAAACGGGTATGGGGAATTTATGCATAAGCCGGATGTGGGGGTGATGGTCGCGGAAGGCCGTAGTCATTCAGTTTCCATATTAGGAGCTGTCAGGAACCCAGGAGTCTTTGCAATCACTGGTCCCAGAAGACTCCGACACCTCCTGGCTATGGCCGGAGGGTTGACAAAAGAGGCTGGTCTGTATGTCCATCTCTCACGCCAGGAACCCACTGGGAAGGATTCGTACGTGATCAATCTCCACGACCTTGCCAATGACAAAGGTGGACAATTTAACCTGGTCGTTCGCTCGGGTGACTTTATCAACGTTCCCTTTGCTGGCACATTTTTCATTGACGGATACGTCCAAAGGCCAAATGCCTATCTGCTCCTACGGCCATATACGTTGACTCAAGCTCTGGCCTTGGCTGGGGGATTAGACACTTACGCTGAATCAAGTAATATCACGGTCTTTCGACGTGATGCAAAAGGAAACGTACAAAGCCTCAAGTATGACTTGGCAAACATACGGGCGATGGAAGCAGAGGACATTCGGATCGCCGAGAATGATGTGATCGTCGTTCCACCCAGTACTGGTAAAATAGTGCTCTCGACTCTTCTGGGAGCTGTGGGTTTTACTTCCCGTGCATCGTCCTTCGCCTGGAGGTTTGGTGGGCGGGGTGTGCAGGGATTCCGTTAATTCTAATGTTCATTTTCCCGGCTTCAATTTGTAGAGGGGAAAAGTGAAAGAGATCTCCCCTTACCGCATGGTCTACCATCCCCCCTCACCCGCGGCGCAGGGGGACTACCTCTTCGAGGAAGAGGAAATAGGCAATCTGCGCGACTACTGGATAGTAATCCAAAAGTACCGCCGGACCATTTTGACTTTTTTCCTCCTAGTTGTTTTGATCACTGCCCTTGCTATTTTATGGAAGGTTCCTACCTATACCGCCACAGCAACCATCTACGTTCAAAATCAAACTCCCAACATAACCGGCGTTCCCGAGGCGTTAAACTTCGAAGGTAAAGGCCTCGACTACTACGAGACCCAGGTTAACCTAATGAGGAGCCGAAGTCTTACAGCCAGAGTGATTGAAGATCTAGACCTCGACCAGGACCCACGTTTCCTCAGAACAGCAGAAACCCCCCCTGGCCGGGTCCTGAAGCGCCTACTTCAGGGCGTCGAATCCACTGTACGCTGGGTTCAGGAGATGAGCTTAGTCAAGTGGATTCAGGAGCGCCTCAGACCAGTTGGTGAACAGGAAGAAAAGACAGTAGCATTTGAGCTAGGAGTGCACCCGAACCTCATCAACCGCTACCTCGGGATGCTGAAGATCTACCCCGTGTCCGACTCCCAGCTGGTAAATGTTCGGTTCACCAGCCTGGTTCCTTCCCTCTCCAAGGAGGTGGTCAACACCCACACCGCCGCCTTTATTCGTACAAGCCTGTTGACCCGCTTTGAGTTGACAACAGAAGCCCGGCAGTTTCTTGAGGAGAAGCTTGCAGAACTAAAGGCAGAGGTAGAGAAGTCAGAAAGAGCCTTAAACCGTTTTCGTAAAGCCCATAAGATTGTTTCGATCGAGAAGGGAGAGAATCTCGTGCTGGAGCGGCTCCTAAATCTCAATCGAAACCTGACACAGGCTCAGGCTAGAAGGATCGAGCTTGAATCCCTCTACCGCGTTGTTCAGCAAAAGGATAATCGGCTCCTCTCCCAGATCATCGATAATCCTGTTATTCAGCAACTGAAGAATCAAATTTATGCTTTAGAGATCGAGCAAGCCCGTCTGGCGACGAAATTCAAACCGATCTATCCACGTGTGATAAGATTGCAGGAGCAAATAGACCAGGCCAAAAACCACCTGGATCGGGAGGTTCTCCGGATTGTTCGCACGATCGAATCGGACTACACGGCTGCCAAGGCGAAAGAGCAAGCTCTCACACGTGGGACGGAGGAGGCAAGGCAGGCAGCCTTGGTTCTCCGGGAAAAGGCCGTTGAATACGCCATTTTGGAACGGGAGATCGCGTCCAGCCGCACGCTTTATGAGAACGTATTGAAGAGGACGAAAGAGACCTATCTGGCGGGAGACGCGCCGATGTCTAATGTACGGGTCGTTGACCGAGCCGAGTTTCCTGTTTGGCCGGACACGACAAGCGGGAAACGCAATCTACTCATGAGCATCTTCGTTGGTCTTCTAGGCGGAGTCGGCTTGGCCTTCCTTCGATCCTACTTGGACAATACCCTGAAAACTCCGGAGGACGTAGGACGTTTCCTCCGCCTTCCTACCCTTGGTGTTGTGCCGGATGTCAAGCAGATAGATTGGCGATCGCGTGACTTGGGTTACACTGAAAAGATTCCCCCACCTCACAGCCAGCCAAAAAGGCAAACAGTGGGTGGGAGGAGAGACCTAGTTATCTCCCACCATCCACTCTCGCTCATTGCTGAATCCTATCGGGCCATTCGTACCGCTATTCTTTTTTCCGCAACAGAGAGACCACCGCAGACCATTCTCGTCACCAGCTCTCAGCCGCAGGAAGGGAAGACGGTCACAGCTATCAATATCGCCATGACCCTCGCCCAGATTGGTGGGCCGGTCCTATTGATCGACGCTGATCTGCGTGCTGGGCACTGTCATAGGTTGCTTGACCTGGAGAACGGTAACGGGCTTACAAACTTTCTGACAGGACACGGGAGTGCTGCTGAATTCATTAAAAAGACCGGTGTCAATAACCTCTACCTTTTCTCTCATGGAGAGGTGCCGCCTAATCCGGCGGAGCTTTTAGGCTCCGAAAAGATGCGGCAGATGCTTGAATCTCTAAGGACAAGCTTTCCCTTTATCGTCATAGACTCTGCCCCCCTTCTACCCATAATAGACACCGTTCTCCTTTCCACAATGGTCGATGGTGTCATTTTGGTGGCCAGGGGGCAGCAGGTTTCACGCCATATTGTCCATAAGGCGCGCGAACGGCTTGACTATATCAAGGGGAAAATTCTGGGTGTCGTTCTCAACGGTATAGATATTAACAGTCCTGAATACAAAGATTACAGACACTCTTACGAGTCGTATTACAGCAGCTATGAGAGGAGAGGAGCGGGGGAGAGATGAAAAAATCAATCCCCAGACCTGATCCTGCAATAACTCTTCTGTGACACTTTTCTTTGCCGGTGAGATCGGGAACTCTTCGAGATCCAACTCTTCCGCAAGGACTAGGTCAGAGCCGGCCAACGATCAGCCTACTAACTAACCGTTTGCCTACTGAGACAGGTGCATGTTGCCCAGTTTCCGACGCTTTGCCATGCTAAGATTAGCAAGGGTGTTTGACCTTGCAGTCGTCTGCTTTACTTTCCTTGGCGCCTTAGCTATTAGCTCTGGCTCCTTCACCTGGCCCAGCTTTACGGATGTCTTGGCAATGCGCATAAAGTTAGTAAACCTGTTTTTCTCGATAGGCTACCTCACGCTTTGCGCAGCGATTTTCTCGAGCTGCAGCTTCTATCTGTCCCACCGCCTGTCTTATGGGAGTCGGCAGATACGTGAAATTTTTCTGGCGGTAATCCTGATAGCAGTAACGCTGCTAGTGTTGAGGTGGCCATTACAACTCGGATTCGCCACGAACAGATTCCTAGTCGTATTTTGGGTCCTCACGTTTACCACTCTCATGCTTTCTCACAGAGTTGGGCAACAAGTGCTTTATTTTGCCCGCTCGCATGGGAGGAACCTGCGCAACGTCATCGTTGTGGGAGAGGGTCTAGATGCTGCCGCCCTGGCTGACCGTATCACAAAGGAAGCTGCCCTCGGTTACCGTGTGCTGCGGATAATCGATGCTAAGGAGATTCAAAAAAATGGCCGAGTCGCTAGTGGTATCCGAACTTGAGTCTGTAATCGCCCATGAGCCTGTTGATGAAGTGCTCGTGGTCCTTCCAATGGATAAGTACGGCCATCTGGTCGAAACGATTGTGCACCTCTGTGAGGAACAGGGGATCATTGTACGGGTGCAGACCGAAATGTTCAACCTGCGGGTCGCCAGGTCGCATGTTGATGAGCTGGACGGTGTTCCGGTTCTGACCATCCGGTCCGGTCCGCAGGACAGTTGGCAGCTCGTTGCAAAGAGGTTGATCGACATTTTGGGAAGCGCCGCACTCCTGCTCGCGCTGGCGCCGCTATTCGCTGCTGTCGCGTTGGTTATTAAGTTCGGCTCACCGGGCCCTGTTTTCTTTGGGCAAAAGCGGGCTGGTTTCAGTAAGAGGCGTTTTAGGCTGATTAAATTCCGAACGATGCTAGATGGGGCAGATAAGCAGCAGCAGATACTGGAGCATCTGAATGAAGCAGATGGTCCTGTCTTTAAAATTAAAAACGATCCGCGGATAACTCCCATAGGCAAATTCCTGCGGCGTTTCAGCATTGATGAATTGCCGCAGCTCTTTAACGTACTCAAGGGTGACATGAGCCTGGTCGGTCCGAGACCCTTGCCTGTGCGGGACGCGGATCGCATCGACGTCATCTCGCACAAAAGGAGATTTAGCATCAAGCCCGGAATCACCTGTCTCTGGCAAGTAAATGGACGGAGCAACATTAGTTTCGATGACTGGGTGCGGATGGATTTAGAATACATCGACAAGTGGTCCCTTGGACTAGACATGAAGATCCTTATCAAGACGATCCCGGTGGTCCTGAGAGGCTCGGGAGCATACTGATGAAAGTCCTAATGATTGCTCCAGAGCCTTTTTTCACTCCACGCGGCACGCCCTTTAGCATCCGCAGTCGTATCCAAGCTTTATTGGCCCTCGACCACTCGGTTGATCTAGTCACATACCATATTGGGGACGATATCTCCTTGCCAGGCCTTCACATTTACCGGACGCCTTGGATTGCATGGATTCGCAGCGTTGTTATCGGCCCATCATTAACAAAAATCTTTCTGGATATCCTTCTCTTTGGCCTGGCCCTGGCCAGGGTGGTTAGGCAAAGATACGACGTAATTCACACGCACGAAGAGGCGGGGCTAATAGGTACGATCCTGGCCCCGATAGCTAAAGCCCAGCACCTTTACGATATGCACTCCAGCCTTCCCCAACAGCTTGCTAACTTCAAGGCATACAACTACGGCCCGATTGTGAAGTTCCTTGAGGCGTTGGAACGATTTGTAGTCCGCCGAGCAGACGCGGTGATCACAATCTGCCCTGAACTCTCAGAGCGGGTTGCTGCAATTGACAAGGCTCGTCCATGCTTTCTGATCGAGAACTCAATTTAGCCACAAAGCGGTCATCTCAAAGGACGGATGTTTCCGCTTTGTCTCTGGCCGAACGGTATGCCCTTCCCAATGGTCATCGAATCATCCTATACGCCGGAACCTTCGAACCATACCAAGGATTGGATCTCCTCGTGAATTGCTCACCTGCTGTGATTCGCACCCGCTCCGACGTCACCTTCTTATGTCTTGGGGGAAATCATAACCAAATTGCGGCAATCAAAGCCCTCGCACAACAGCGCAAGGTAGTAGACTACCTTATCTTCCCCGGCACGGTACCCGCTGAAGAAGTAGAAGAACATTTTAAGCTAGCCTCCGTTTTGGTCTCACCCCGGATCTCCGGGGCAAATACACCGCTGAAGGTATATTCGTATCTCCGATCCGGAGTACCAATCCTTGCTACAAATATTGTCTCTCATACACAAGTCTTAACATCCGAAGTGGCTCTTTTAGTAGAGCCGCAGCCCGAGGCTCTTGCCGCTGGAATCCTCAGATTGCTTGGAGATGCCCAGCTGTCGCGGTGCTTGGTGGAAAAAGCCCTTCGACTAGCCAAAGAGGCCTATAGCCCAGAAGCGTATCACAAGAAAGTTGCAGAGGTATTCTCGTTCCTAGCCTCTAAGTCCCGAGGACAAGGGTCAGCCTCATCATTAAAGGATTGACCGGCCCTATGTGCGGAATTTGTGGCATCTATAACTTCAATTCTCGAAGGCCTGTTTCACCAGATCTCCTGCGTGCCATGACCAATACAATGGTCCACAGGGGTCCCGATCACGAAGGATATTACGTTCAGGATGTCGTCGGTCTGGGGATACGCCGCCTGCGCATAATCGATTTGGAGGGTGGAGACCAGCCGATACCGAACGAGGACAAAAGCATTTGGGTAATACTCAACGGTGAAATCTATAACTACAGAGAGCTTCAATTAGACTTGGAATCACGGGGCCACCAGTTCCGGACTTTTTCCGACACAGAAGCCATCGTTCATGCTTACGAGGAATATGGTCTCGACTGCGTAAAACGATTCAATGGGATGTTCGCCTTCGCTGTGTGGGACCAAGTCAAGAAGCGATTAATGCTTGCCCGGGACCGCATCGGCATCAAACCTCTTTATTACCGATTGGGTCCGGACGGAATCGTTTTTGCATCAGAATTAAAATCTATTCTGGCCCAGGGTCGGGATGCACCCGAGATTGACTTTGAAGCTGTCAATGCGTATCTGACACTTGAATATATACCCGCTCCTCTATCAATCGTATCGGGAGTCCGAAAACTCCCTGCCGGCAACCTTCTTGTGATTGATAGGGCACGCACTCAACTGCGGCGCTACTGGGACGTTCCTCAAGAAGTGATCAATGACAGCGAAGAGGATATTGCCGACCACCTCCGTGTGTTGCTCCAAAAGTCGGTCCGGCGTCGCTTGATAAGCGACGTTCCCTTGGGGGTCCTGCTGAGTGGAGGGATTGATTCCAGTACCATAGCAATTCTGATGAGTTCAATCATGGGAGATCGTGTCAAGACCTTCTCCATCGGCTTTGAGGATTCCTCATACAACGAGCTGGATTATGCACGTACCGTCGCCCGGCAGATTAATTCCGATCATCATGAGCTGATCATCCGCCCAGAGGTAGTCAATCTCGCAGAACAGCTCATGACCTTCCTGGACGAGCCGTTGGCGGATGTATCCGTTTTCCCCACGTTCCTCGTCTCCCAATTGGCGCGACAGCACGTTACTGTCGTCCTCTCAGGGGATGGAGGGGACGAACTCTTCGCCGGCTACGACCACTACCTCGCGAATAAACTGGCGAAGTTGTACAAACTATTGCCCGGTTTTATACGCCACGATCTGATCGACCCGCTGCTCCTTCACCTCCCGCCTTCGCGACAGAAAAAGGGCCTTGTAAACCGGCTACAGCGGTTTACCGAAGGGTTCCGATACCCCGAGGAGCTTGCCCATGCCAGATGGATGATGTTTATGCACACCCTTGAAAAAACCGCGCTGTTCAATGGGGATCTAATGAGCCAGTGGCCTTCCTCTAACGCGTATTCCTATGTGACCCGGTATCTGCACAGAAAAGGAAACGGTGGGCGACTTGATGATCAGCTTTACGCCGACCTGAAAACGTACTTAGTGGATGACATCCTCGTGAAGGTTGACCGAATGAGCATGGCGGTATCACTCGAGGCTCGCGTACCATTCTTG
>JAPUHZ010000267.1 GCA_027297485.1 Deltaproteobacteria bacterium | reverse complement strand
GGCTTGGTGCAGGCCCAAACGGTAGGAATAATCACGTGAAGGGGTAGGGGTGGCGGCCCTCAAGGCACTGGCCCATTTCCCTCGGCCTGAAGGCTCCTTCCACCGAGGAAATGTAAACTTACTTACTGCGTTTGTATTAGTCAACAACGTCCCCTCCTTCCGGCCAGCTTTTATCCCACGATGTTCAAAGCAGCTGCGGCCTTCCTGAGCGGCTTATCGAGGGTCCAAAGGGTGCTTCCTGTGAGAAGCGTTGAAGCCAAGAGATTCGCATCCACCCATCCTAGGCCATGCCCGTACAGGCGCCGTGTCTCCACAAAACTCAACACTTCCTCGTATTCCGCGAAGCGAGCCTCAGGCAAGGCCCTCAACATGTTGAGAATTTCTTGCCGGTTCCGTAGCGTCCCACAGGCTAACTCACCTACGATAAATGGATGGCAATAGACCTGCTCATCAAAAAGCAAAGATCTCAGACGTTCGCTTCCCGCTCGAAGGTGCTCGATCCAAACTGAGGTGTCCACTAGAGTCATGCTGCGTTGTCGGAACGTCGCCTTGGAATAGACCGGAGTTGCCTCTCGGTTCCTCCGAGGTCGGCCAAGCGGCGGGCACTCTCTCTGGCAATCAAGGCTTCGAGCCCCAAGCGTACCAGTGAGGTCTTCTCTTTGACCCCTGTCAGTTTGGCTGCCTGACGTACAAGGGAATCATCTATATTAAGCGTTGTCCTCATATGCATCAGTATGTACAATTGGTGCATAGAGGTCAAGCCCGAGCCGCCGACATAACTGTGATATAGGCTTCGACATTGCCATCCGGTCAAGCATTGTTTGACCTGCCCACTTCTCCTTGACAGCCAGGGGACATGGTTCTATGGTGAAAAAAAGCCTGGGTGGGAGGTGTCCTTATGCGTGAATGGGAAAAGATCATTCCTGAGATTGATAGACAAGTTTATAGCAAGGCTCGTTATGGTAAGAAACAAACATTTCGTCATAACCCCGCCCTTGTCATCGTGGACGTGGTAACCTCCTTTACCGGCACCAAACCCCAAAAGACTCTAGAGGCTATTGATGAGTTTCGAACCAGTTGTGGAGAACAAGGCTGGAAGGCTCTTCCGCATATTCGCACGCTCATCGATGCCTGTCGCGATGCACTGATACCGATCATCTATACTACCGGCGACCCGGAATATAAGGTAATGTGCGGCGGTTCGACCAAGAGTCACCTTGGGGCTACCGAAAAGGAAATCAGGACTATTTATAGTGAGGGTTTTCCAGAGCTGATAACTCCCCAAGAGGGAGATTTTGTGTTGCGCAAAACCAAGGCCAGTGCCTTCTTTGCCACACCTCTCCCCATCTATCTTAATAATCGGGGTGTGGATTCTCTGATTATTTGTGGGACAACTACTTGTGGTTGCGTTCGTGCGACGGTAGTGGATTCTTTCTCTTACGGTTATCCTACCTTCGTGGTAGAAGAGTGCTGCTTCGACCGCTCTAACTTTTCCCACCTAGTAAATCTCTTCGAGATGAACCAAAAGTACGCCGATGTCATTACACTCACAGAGGCCTTGGAGCTGATCGCAAAGCTCCGTCCGAAAGCGGCTGCGAGACGCGCGGCTTCCTAAGGTTCCCCTCCTCCTGCTATTGGACGGTGGACGTCGATGTCTTACGGCTACCGATAAGTCTTGGCCCGTGCGTTAGATGAGAACGTCTTTCCCTATTTGGGACTAGAGGATGTGAGAGCCCTGCGATCTATAACGCGTACAAGGCTCTAGGATTATCGTCAAGAATCTTTTTCTTCGCTGCCTCACCGATCGAGTTATTCCCTCGAAACACTGTTATCGCATCCACCTCACTGGAAGCATCGCTGTGTCCGTAATCCGTGCCAATAACTATATTATCCTCTCCGCTGTATTTCAGGACAAACGGAAAGTCGTCATCGGTTTGAGCCGAGACATAAATCTTATATTCCTTGAGAGGACTCCTGGGGAAATCCTTCGTGCCCGAACGCCTGACGGCCTCGTTGACAACCCACGGCACCCACTGGGTCGAGGCCTCGATGAATCCCCACCTCAATTTGGGAAAGACCTGGGGGATCTCGCTCATCATCAAAGATAAACAGGTCACAACCGTGGGAATACGGAATTGAGCAAAGCCGCCCATTTTGTCGTAACGCGGGCGGAATTGCTCCAAGAGTTGAGGACTGGCGTTGGCAATGTGGATGGCCATGGCCATATTCAGGCGGGCTGCCTCCTCATAGATGGGATAGAAGTACGGATCGGCGAGCTGCCGCTCGCCTTCGAAAGGTCGAAGGCAAACGGCCACCGACCCGTTTTTCCGAGCGAAGCGGATCTGTTGCAGGGCCTCACTGATCGTCATCGCAGGCACGACGCAGGACCAGAGAAGACGCCCCTTGGCCTGCTTCCATACATCGGCCATCCACCTGTTCCAAGCCATGCAAAGGGCTATCTCCGCATCCGGTCGGTCCACCACTCGCGCGATCCACATTGTATTGTGCAGCACCTGGATGTCGATGCCGAGTCTGTCCATGTGCTTCAAGCGGAGCTCTACGTCTCGGAGATCCCGCGCCTCTGCCGGCGTTTGGAGATCCCTTCCGGTCTCTTTCGATTTATCATCCAGTTCTTGCTCGGTCAGCGTGGGATTACGAAAACCAATCGCCTTTCCGTCGAGGAACCAGTATTGGGCAGTAGGGTCCTCGGATGACTGAAAAAGTTGAGGCCGGAATTTTTTGTCCGACTCATCGAGGAAGTCCCAGGTGTGTTTGCTCTCGATTACATGGGAATCGGCATCAATAACCATGAATTGCTCCTCCCTTGACCGGATCGAAAGACCCAGCCAAAAACAGACTAAGAATAGGTCAAATTTATGATAGGCGTCAAGCTCAAGCAAATTATATCGACCGCGGGGTACCCTAAAGGCTCGCGCTCCTAATCGATGAGACCGTCACTGCACGATTTGCCAGGCGACCTTTTCGGCGCTATGTTATGACTTACCAAAGTCCCTGCCGGAAAAGAAACAACATCAGAGTGGATGCGCGCGTCAATTACCTGCTTCTGGCCACGGCCCTGTTGGGCACCTTTTTTTCGGGAACGGCTACCAGAATCTTTATTATCTCTATGCCTACGGTGGCCAGCAGTCTAGGAACCGACCTGATCGGCATCTCCTGGGCGCTCCTTGCCTACCAGCTCTCGAACATCGGGCTTTCCATTATCTTCGGCCGGATCGCAGACCTCTGGGGAAGAGAGAAAGTCTTTGCCCTGGGGTTTATCGTCTTCTCCTTAGGCTCTCTTCTTTGCGGTCTGTCTCAGACCGTATTGCAACTCATCTTGTACCGCCTTTTGCAGGGAGTAGGCGGGGCGATGATTCAGTCCTCCAGCCGGGCTTTGGCCGCAGAGGCCGTGCCCGAGGAACTCGGAGGCAGGGCCCAGGGTTATATGACCACGGCCTACCATGTAGGGTTTCTCTTGGGTCCCAGCATGGGCGGGTTGTTGATCGATTACTTAAGCTGGCGTTGGGCTTTTTTCTTTCTCGTTCCTATCGGCCTGTTCGGAGCCCTGCTGAGCCTCGGAAACTTGAAAAGACACCCATTAACGTCCCGTCACTATTCTATAGACTACCTTGGAGCCATCCTTCTATTCACAACGACGACCACCCTGGTCTTCCTTCTTGACCGGCGCACGCTCGCGATCATGGGGACGGAAACAAAGCTTGTGTTGGCGGTTCTTTTCCTAGGCGCTCTTTCGGGATTTATCCTTCACGAGTCAACAACCAAAAGCCCGTTCGTCAACCTCGCTCTGTTCAAACGGCGCACCTTTAGCATGAGCGTCCTCAGCCTTCTCATTATGGCCCTGTGCTACTCCCTTACCGCCTTCCTTCTCCCCTTTTACCTCCAAGACGTTCTTCACCTATCACCGTCCTTTATCGGGGTCCTGTTCATGGCCCCACCCATCGTGACCATAACACTTGCGCCGCTCAGCGGTTACCTGACCGACCGGCTCGGGCCCCGGCTGCCCGCAACTTTCGGCGTTACCTTTATGACCCTCTCCCTTCTGGTCGGCGGTTTTTTACAACCGGATTCTCACTGGTTATTCCCAACGTTCATGATCGCCTTAGGGGCCATTACCAATGGAATGTTTAACCCGGCCAACGCAACGGGCATGGTCGCCATGATGCCCAAGGAACACCGCGGCTTTGCCTCTGCGATGAATCACGTGACCTTTGGTTTTGGTAATGTGTTAGGGGTGGCCCTTGGCGGTTTATTGATGACGGCCGCCTTCGAGTATCATACGGGACTTTCCGGAGTAAGTCCGTCCACGGAAAATCCCGTCGGCTTCGTCGTTGCGCTCGACACGACCTTTCTCATCGTCGCAGGCTTAAGCCTCATCGCCTTCTTGACATCTGCGGCCGGCGGCCGCAGGACTTCCTGAACAGGTTGGTCTCTTTTGCGACCTGAAAAAGACTGTCTTGAGGAGAATAAGAACCGATGCAAATCGAGACTTTTAAGCTTCTGTTTGCCTCTTGACGGCTGTCCCTCGGCTGTACTAAGGAGACTTCATCCCATAAGCTCGGGAATTAACAGGCAGGATTCGTAATCCAGGTCACATCTTGGGGTTGATCTACATCAGCCCGGACTGGATTTTCCCCAGCTGGGCTTTTGAATTTTGGGATTAAACCTATGGCTACCAAGAAACCCTCTAAAAGACCAAAGCTGAAGAAACAGCCTCGTACTGTTAAGAAGCAGAGGGCAACTCCTAAACAGTCCAATGCGAGCCTCTTAAAGAAGATCGAGGCGCTAAAGCGGGAACTTACTGAGGCCCTGGAGCAACAGACCGCCACAAGCGAGATCCTGCGAGTCATTAGTAGTTCTCCTACAGATGTGCAGCCTGTGATGGATACCATTGCCGTGAGTGCCGCGCGTCTTTGCGATGCTGACGACGTTCATATCCATCGCGTTGACGGTGACGTTCTTCGGCTCGCAGCCTCGTACGGAAGTCTGCCCGCGTTCAGAGACCGTGCGATCAGCCGCCAGACAGTAAGGGGCCGAGCCGTCGTTGACCGCAAAACAATTCACATCCATGACTTCCTAGCGGTTGCCACCGAATTTTCCGAAAGCGGGAGTGGACAGAGAGGTGGTCGAACCTTGCTTGTCACTCCATTGCTACGGGAAGGTGTTCCCATTGGTGTGATTGGGATTCGCCGAATGGAAGTCCGTCCGTTCACCGACAAACAAATTGCCCTCCTCAAGACCTTTGCCGACCAGGCGGTGATCACAATTGAAAATGTCCGCCTTTTTCAGGAACTGGAAGCACGTAACCGCGACCTGAGCGAGGCCCTGGAGCAGCAGACCGCCACCAGTGAGATCCTACGGGTGATTGCCAGCTCACCGACTGACCTTCAGCCGGTTCTGGACACGCTCATTGAAAACGCGACGAGGCTTTGCGAGGCCGAGCATGGCTCTGTCCACAAAGTGGAAGGGGACAACTTTCCGCTGGTGGCGGCTTACGGCCATTCCCCGGAGTTGTACGATTTCATTAAGCGAAATCCCCCGCGTGCCAGTCGAGAGACCGTTACGGGCAGAGTTGTACTCGAGCGACAGGTAGTTCACATACCCGATCTTAGAGCTGATCCGGAATATCATTATGTTGAAGAATTCGCGGATTTCAGAGCCGTACTCGGAGTGCCGCTGCTCAGAGAGGGTGTTCCGATCGGTGTCATTATCATCTTCAGAACGGATGCCAGGCCTTTTACCACCAGGCAGATTGATCTGGTCACCACTTTCGCCGACCAGGCAGTGATCGCCATCGAGAACGTCCGACTGTTCCAAGAGCTTAAGGAATCGTTGGAGCAGCAAACGGCCACGAGTAAAATCTTGGGCGTTATCGCCAGCTCACCGACAGATATTCAACCGGTGTTGGACACGGTTGCCGAGAATGCTGCGCGCATTTGTGCAGCAGATGACGCGAATGTCTTCATGGTGATGGAGGGCGTTCGTATTCGAAAGGTCGCCACCTATGGGTCGGTCCCGGGAAGTCCGATTGGATTTGAAACGCCTATCGCTCGCGACTCATTGACTGGACGAACAGTTGTCGATGCCCGGACGATTCATATTCCTGACATTGTCGCGGTTCCCGGCGAATATCCAGAGGAGCAAGACCGAGCAATGCAACGAGGTGTTCACACGATGCTGGGAACACCGCTGCTGCGCGAAGGCGTGGCTATCGGCATGATCGGGATTCGCCGTTTAGAGGTAAAGCCCTTCACCGATAAGCAGATCGCTCTTCTCAAAACTTTCGCCGACCAGGCCGTGATCGCCATCGAAAACGTCCGGCTGTTTCAAGAGCTCAAGGAGTCACTGGAGCAGCAAACGGCTACGAGTGAGATATTGGGTGTCATTGCCAGTTCTCCGACAGATATTCAGCCGGTGCTGGATGTGGTTGCAGAAAATGCCGCGCGTTTGTGTGAGGCAACCGACGCCGTGATTCATCGTATCGATGGCGACAGCATTCTATCTGTGGCTAACTACGGGTCGATACCGACACGGCGGGGTGAGGGTCGACCCATTTCAATTAATCGTTACTCTATACCCGGCCGGACCGTGATTGACCGGCGAACACTTCACATTAATGATCTGGCAGCAGAGCCAG
Source organism: Deltaproteobacteria bacterium (assembly GCA_027297485.1). Next base: position 14,778 of record JAPUHZ010000267.1, on the reverse strand, counting down.
AGGACGACTTCCCAGCGCCTTTCGCTAGACGTCTCGGCGTTCGGACAGTGCTTGCCACGCCGTTGCTGCGCGAGGAAACTCCCATCGGGACGATTCATATCCGCCGCATGGAGGTCCGACCTTTCACGGACAATCAAATCAAACTGCTAGAAACTTTTGCCTCCCAGGCAGTGATCGCCATCGAAAACGTGAGACTGTTTCAGGAATTGCAGGCTCGCACGCGCGACCTTACTGAGGCCTTGGAGCAGCAGACGGCAACGGGAGAAATTCTGCGTGTGATCGCCAGTTCGCCGACCGACCTGCAGCCAGTCATGGACGCGGTTGCCGAGAGTGCCGCCCGGCTATGCGAAGCAACAGATGCCCAAATCATGCGTGTTGAGGGTGATCTTCTTTGTCTAGTAGCTTCTTATGGTTCAATGTCTACAGGCTTCCCTGTTGGTGACAGGATGCCTTTCACCCGAGGCAGTCTGATTGGCCGAGCTGTAATTGACCTGCAGACGATTCATATTCACGATATCACAACTGAGTTTACTGAATTTCCAGAGTCCAAGGCGCTTCAGGAGCGCACAGGCTCCCGAACTATCCTTGCCACCCCATTGCTACGAGAGGGTGTTTCTATTGGTTTGATTGTAATTCGCCGAACGGAAGTTCGTCCTTTCACGGACAAGCAGATCAAACTGCTAGAAACTTTTGCCTCCCAGGCCGTGATTGCTATAGAAAATGTTCGACTTTTCCATGAGATCCAAGAGCGAACGCGCGAGCTGGCTCGATCGGTAGAGGAACTTAAAGCTCTGAGTGAGGTTGGGCAGGCGGTCAGCTCCACTCTGGAACTGGAGACCGTGTTGACGAGTATCGTATCACACGCGGTCCAGCTTTCAGGAACTGACTGCGGAGTTATTTACGAGTACGATGAGGACAAGCAAGAGTTTCATCTCAGGGCTAGCCACCGTATGAACCCAGAAGTCGTTGAGGCTCTTCGGGTAACCCCGGTACGTTTGGGTGAGGGTGCAACCGGACGAACGGCAACTACTCGGACACCGATACAGGTTCCGGACCTCTTAAATCAACGAGAAGAAACAGGCACAAGGACTCGGCCCATGCTGATAAGGCTCGGCTATCGATCTCTTCTTTCAGTACCACTTCACCGCGAACAGCAGAATATTGGAGCATTAACTGTCTGGAGACGGGAGTCGGGGAACTTCGAACCGGAGATCGTGAACCTCCTCCAGACTTTTGCGACACAATCGGCCCTTGCAATCCAGAATGCCAGGCTTTTCCGCGAGATCGAGGACAAGAGCCGGGAGATCGAGGCCGCCAACCGTCACAAGTCTGAGTTTCTCGCCAACATGTCTCATGAGCTCCGTACGCCGCTCAACGCCATTATCGGCTTTTCTGAGGTTCTATTACAGCACATGTTCGGCGAGCTGAACGAAAAGCAGGACGAGTATGTCGGGGACGTTCTCTCTTCCGGCCGCCACCTCCTTTCCCTCATCAACGACATACTGGATCTGTCAAAGGTTGAGGCGGGGCGCATGGAGCTAGAGCTGGCTCAGTTCGACCTTCCCTTGGCCGTTGAGAACACGATCACGCTCGTGCGGGAGCGCGCCACCCGTCACGGGATCTCTCTCTCCCGCGAGGTTGACAAGCAAATTGGCGATTTCGTTGGTGACGAGCGGAAGTTTAAACAAATCCTCTTGAATCTATTTTCCAACGCGGTGAAATTCACTCCGGAGGGGGGGCAAGTTCGGGTCAAGGCCATGTTGGGCGACGGCTCGGTTGTCATCTCGGTTGCTGACACGGGCATCGGAATTCCACTAGAAGACCAGGAGACGATCTTCGAAGAGTTTCGTCAGGTAGGAGCCCACTACGACCAGAAACGCGAAGGGACAGGGCTTGGGTTGACGCTGACTAAAAAGTTCGTTGAAATGCACGGGGGCAAGATCTGGGTGGAGAGCGAGCAGGGAAAAGGCTCCACTTTTACATTCAGCTTGCCGATAAAGTAGGAAGGGATGACTCACCACGAAGGACACGAAGAGCACGAAGGAAAATAGAAACAAAAGTGAAGTTTGATGAACTATCAAACAAAGTTCTTGGTTGTGCGATTGAAGTGCACCGTGAGCTTGGGGCGGGGCTACTGGAGTCGACCTACGAGTAGTGCTTGGCGTATGAGTTAAATCGAGCAGGGATTCCGTTTAAGGCTCAGCAGCAACTACCCGTCAAGTACAAAGAAATCAAGCTCGACTGTGGTTATCGGGTTGATCTCTTTGTCGATGATCGCTTGATCGTTGAGCTCAAAAGTGTGGAGCAACTGTTGAAGATCCACGAAGCGCAAATCCTTACTTACATGAAGCTTGTCAACGTCAAGGTTGGGCTTCTGATCAACTTCAACGTGGATGTTTTAAAAAAGGGCATCAGGAGATTCGTGCTCTAAACCTTCGTGTCCTTCGTGGTGAGTAAGGAGCAAAAGTGGCTGGAGAGCTGATTGTCATAATAGAAGATAACGAGAAGAACCGTAAGCTGGTGCGAGATGTCCTTCAGTTCAAGGGCTATAAAACCCTAGAGACTGAGACCGCCGAAGAGGGACTTAAGCTTGCCCGAGAAGCCTTACCTGCCCTCATCCTCATGGACATCCAGCTTCCCGGGATGGACGGGATTACGGCCCTGAAGCAGCTTCGGACCGATCCAAAGACAAAGGGGATCCCGGTCATTGCAGTTACCGCTTCGGCCATGACTCACAATAGAGAGACGATGTTGGCGGAAGGCTTCGACGGTTATCAGACCAAGCCTATCAGCGTGAATGATTTTCTAGAGGAAGTACGGCGGGTCCTCGATGCACGAGGGAAACCGTAAGGCATGACGGATCATTCCTATACTTCGTGTGCTTCGTGCTCTTCGTGGTGAGGAGATTTCAACTACAGAGGACACGAAGGTCTCGAAGAAAGACAATATGACCCGTGTGTAGGAGCAAGGAGCGCCAAGGGAAGACGTGAAAATGCCAGCTAAAATCCTTGTGGTGGACGACACGCCCAAAAATGTCAAGCTCCTGGCTGACATCCTGACAGTGAAGGGATACACCGCCGTGACCGCGGCCTCAGGGCGAGAGGCATTAGATCAGGTGGAGGCCGAACGACCTGATTTAGTGTTGTTAGACGTAGTGATGCCGGAGATGAGCGGCTACGAGGTCTGTCGTAAGATCCGCGAGAATCCTGCAACAGAGATCCTCCCCGTGGTAATGGTCACGGCGCTCGACGCAACTCAGGAGCGAATCAAGGGGCTCGATGCGGGGGCTGACGACTTTCTCACTAAGCCCATTAATCAGGGCGAGCTCCTGGCTCGAGTCCGTTCACTTCTTAGGATCAAAGAGCTCTATGACACCGTTCAGGCTCAAGCTGCTCAGCTTTCTGAGTGGACCAAGACCTTAGAGCAGCGAGTTCAGGAACAGTTAGCACAGCTCGAACGTATGGGTCGGCTAAAGCGCTTCTTTTCACCTCAACTCGCCGAGTTGATCGTAGCGGGAGGTGCTGAGGACCCGCTTAAAACGCACCGGCGAGACGTAACGGTAGTCTTCTTGGACCTGCGGGGCTTTACCGCCTTTGCCGAGACTTCCGAGCCCGAGGAGGTTATGGGTGTCCTTCGCGAGTACCACGCAGAAATGGGCAAACTGGTCCTACAGCACGAAGGGACTCTCGAGCGCTTCACCGGAGACGGCACGATGATTTTCTTTAATGACCCGGTGCCGGTCCCGAACCCGGCCGAGCGAGCGATCCGGATGGCGTTGCCGATGAGGGAACGAGTGGGTGAGCTGACCGTCAAGTGGCGCAAATTGGGCTACGAGCTCGACTTCGGTGTCGGCATCGCACAGGGCTACGCCACCATAGGCGGCATCGGTTTCGAGGGACGCTGGGATTACGGAGCCATCGGTACGGTCACCAATCTCGCCTCCCGCCTCTGCGGCGAGGCCAAACCCGGCCAGATCCTCATCTCGCAACGCCTACTGGCAACCATCGAGGACCTTGTGGATGTAGAGGGGGTTGGTGAGCTGTCTCTTAAGGGCTTCCAGCGCCCCATCACCGCTTACAATATCTTTCGACTGAAAGGTTAGACTGGTAAGCCCCGAAGGATGGTGAACATCTTCCCTCTCTTCTATCGGTTCTTTTCCTTTAGACCGTGATAGATTCTCTCAGCGGTAATGGGCATCTCGAATAGACGGACACCCACCGCATCGGCCACGGCGTTGGCGATGGCGGCGGGAGGACTGTTGTTTGCGAATTCGCCTATCGCCTTAGCTTCGTAAGGCCCCAGACCGCCTCCGGAGTACACCAGAACGGTTTTAAGGTCAGGAATGTCGGCGCCCGTGGGGAGTTTATAATCCCCGAGGCTGGCGTTGATGACCTGACCGTTCTCTAAGACCAGTTCCTCCATGAGGGCCTGCCCTAGGCCCATGATCACTCCTCCGTCGATTTGACCCTGATGCGTGATGGGGTTGATGATCGTGCCCACATCGTGCGCGGTGACGAAGCGATGTAACCGCACCTTGCCGGTCTCCGGGTCGACCTCAACCTCGGCAACCTGCGCGCAGAAGTAGGTCACATCGTCGGCATACGGCGAATCCTCATGAACAGTGACGGTGAGGCGACGCCTGGCCTGGGCAACGATCTTTCTCAAGCTGACTTGTTGGCTGGGATCTTCCCGGAGCCAATATTTGGCGTCGAGAAAGTCTACCTCCTCCGGCTTACACTCCAACATTCGAGCGGCTTGCGCCATTAGTTGCTCCTGCAGCTCACCACAGGCCTGAACGATAGCGCGGCCGGCGACATAGGTCATCCGGCTCGCCCTGGCGCCACTGTCGCGGGGGGCTATGTCGGTGTCGCCCACCACTACCCGCACATGCTCGACGGAAACCCGCATCTCTTCAGCCACCAGTTGTCGCAAGATAGTGTGCGTGCCTGCCCCCTGGTCGATGGTAGGGCTTATCACCGTGAATACGCCGTCGGGCTCAACAGAAAGAATGATCCCAGTGTCACCTCCGCCAATGTGACGACCAAAGAGGCCGATACCGCGGCCGTAGCTGGGGCCTGGCTTAGGCTTCTTCCAACCGGCGGCATCCAAGGCCGACTGAAGGACCTCGCGGAAGCGCACGCTGCGCAGTCGCTTGCCGATAGCGTCCTCTTCTCCCTCACCAATGAAATTCCTCAACCGAAACTTTGCGGGGTCCATGCCCAACTCCCGGGCGATGATATCTGTGTGGGACTCCAGGGCGAAAAACATCGCCACGGACCCAGGACTGCGGTAATAGCCACCGGGGACAGTGTTCGTGTAGATCTGAAGAAACTCAGAGGCGGCGTTCTCAACTCGGTAAGAGCCGCCGACCTCATGCCAAGTGGCCAGAGCGGCGTTGGACTTGAGTGCGCCATAGGCGCCGCTGGCATGGACCATCCGCAGATAACGGGCCATGATGCGGCCGTCCCGCTTCACGCCACTGCGCACGGTAACCACCGTGGGATGGGCCGGGTTGCTCGCCATCAACTCCTCGGTGTAGGTCATGACGATTTTCACCGGTTGTCCCGAACGCTGGGCCAGGAAGTAGGCAACAGGAAGATCCAGAACGTCGCCTTTTCCGCCGAACTCCCCGCCCACGTTTACCGGGTTGATGCGGATCTGCTCTTCAGGCACACGTATGGCCTTTGCCATCTGAGTACGGGTGCCGAAGGAGTTCTTGGTAGAGACCCACACCTGGATCCGGCCATCGGAATCGATAGCAACCACCCCGGCATGGGGCTCAAGGTACCCTTGGTGTCGACCAGGGATACGAAAGGTGTGCTCCAAAACCAGGTCCGCATCGCCAAAGCCCTGCTCTACATCACCCTTCTGCCAAGCCAGCCGGGTAAGACCATTGGGCACATCCAGTGCGAGCCGTTCTTTGGGTGCGCCGTCATAACCTGCTACGTCTTCGTGTATGACCGGGGCGTCGGGCCCCATAGCCTCCAGCGGATCGAAGATCGCTTGCAGTTGCTCGTACTCGACTTGGATAAGGGTCAGGGCCTCTTCTGCGGCCTCGGCCGTGTCGGCGGCCACGGCTGCCACCCTATCCCCTACGAACCGCACCACATCCCAGCAAAGGACGGGCATGTCGCGGATCTTTTTGCCCATGAAGTGGCCTGGGATCTCCTGGCCGGAGATGACGGCTCTCACGCCTGGTACTTGGCGGGCTCTGGAAGCATCAATGCGACGGATGCGGGCGTGAGGGTAAGGGCTCCGGAGTATTTTGCCCCAGAGTAGCCCAGGGAGGTCGACGTCGGCGGCGTAAATGGAGCGACCAGTGACCTTGTCGGGACCTTCCGCTCGCGGGACTGGAGCACCTACTACCGTAGGAAAGACCATGATGAATGTTTACTTAGTCGAGGATAGCGCGCGGTCCTCGAGGTATAGAACCATTGCATGGGGCCGGAAGGATTTGCACACGAAAGGGACTCCAGTGTTAATAATTCGAGCTAACTCTCTGCCCGGACATTAAGCTCCATCTCGCCAATCTTCTCTATACTCCCTTTGAGATGGTCTCCGTCGCTTAGTTGGCCTACGCCCGCCGGTGTCCCGGTAGTGATTAGATCGCCGGGGCGAAGCGTCAGGATACCCGTGAGGAATCGAATATGCTCTCGGAGCCCACAGATCATGTCACTGGTGTGCGCGCTCATAGCCAGCTTCCCATTCTGCTCCACTTTAATGGATAGGTTCTGCGGCTCGTCAATTTCGTCCTTGGTCACGATCCAGGGTCCAAGGGCCGTAAAGGTATCGAACCCTTTGCGGATATTCCTGGTATTTTGCCTGCCCCGCCCCCATGGGTCTCGCTGGCTGATATCCCAGCAGATCGTGTAGCCGAACACGTAGTCCAGCGCTTTTTCCTCCGTAACCTTCCTCGCCCTTTTCCCAATAAGCGCGCAGAGCTCGCACTCGAAGTCGACATCCTTCGAGATTTTAGGAAGAATCACGGTCCCCCCCGGTCCGATAATAGAGGAAGTCGGTTTGAGAAAGAACTCAGCCATCAACTCGTCTTTACTTAGTTGAGACCGGTCAGTGCTTCGCATCTTTCCCAGCATTTCCTTTTGGTGCGCCTTATAATTTGCCGCTGCAGCCCATAGCGAAGGGGGATTGAAGATCGATGCAAGGAGATTGACAGAGCTAAGCGGGACACTCGAACCCGTTTGTACATAATCACGTGCGCATTGCATTGCGGCAGGCTGATTGGCCAACACATCGATTACCTCAAGCATCGTATAGCCGCCCCTTAAATGGCCGGCATCGACCAAAACCTCACCTATCGGATAAACGCTCTCTCCCACAACCGCTCCGGCCTGGTTGGAATTGTAGTGACAAATTTTCATCTCTTCACCTCTACTTCTTCAGAATCAGGCCGACTTCACTTCAGGTCTATCCGTCTAATACATGAAGAACCCCGTAAAATCCAATGGAGTAGCCAAGTTCGTCTTGCAAGTAGGGTGCATGCATGATGATATGCAAAGAGATAGTGGATCACGAGGATGCTGAAACTGTATCATGGCTTGGCATCGACCTGCTCAAAGAAGGTGCGAATGTGCCTGTACGAGAAGGGCCTTGAGTTTGAAAGTCACCTGCTGAACCTGCAAAAGTTTGAACAGCACGACCCCGCCTATCTGAAACTGAATCCGAACGGTGTAGTGCCGACGCTGGTCCATGACGGGCGGCCAATTGTGGAATCCACCGTCATTATCGAATATTTGGAAGACGCTTTCCCTGAACCGCCTTTACGGCCAAAGGACCCTTACGAGCGGGCGCAGATGCGGCTTTGGACCAATTGGTCGGACCATGCCGCCTATGCGGCGGTGTATATACCGACCTGGAACAAACTGAGTCGCCCCGTTGCCTCAAAGTTGTCGGACGAGGAACTGGAGAAGATGTTAAGCCGGGTGCCGACCCGGGAACGGCGTGAGCGCTGGCGTTCCGTCGCTCGCGAGGGCTTTTCCGAGAAGGAATTTGAGGAAGCCTATGAAAAGATGGAGAGAACCTTTGAGAGGATGGAGGGGACCTTGGCGAACAGTCCGTGGCTCGCAGGAAGGGTCTATTCCCTCGCGGACATTGCTATGGTCCCGTTTATTGAGCGCATGCTGGAACTGCGTAGTGAAGCACTTCAGCCCGCGCGCTTCCCGGCAGTCCAGGGCTGGCTTAAGCGCATGATGGCACGTTCGGCCTACGAGAAGGCCTTTCACTTCCAGGGAATGGATGCCTCTACCAGCGCAGTGAAGAAGAGTCTTGAAGCCCCGCCGCAATAACCGCGAAATCAAAAACGCTCGACCTCTAAGGTTTGACTCCTTTCCCATAGCTACCAGGATCGAAGACTTTTTGTCGGTTTTCTCTGAAACCTTTCAATGCTATGAGCAATCTGTTCCCGCGGCATCTATTGCTATCGCGTGATGAACTGAAGTAACGTGGAGGTGGAGTAGGAGTACAAAAGAAAAAAATGAGTTCACTAAAACATACTGCGGATCTCACGATGCAGATTGTTGGGAAATCCGTCGTGCGCATCGATGCGCGCGATAAGATCTCCGGCGTAGCCCGATATTCAGCTGACTACTTGGAAGAAGACGCTTTGCAGGGAAAAACGCTTCGCAGCCCCCATCCTTATGCCGAAATCGTCCGAATCGACACCTCGGAAGCGGAAGCACTGTCCGGTGTCCGAGCGGTGGTTACGTTTCACAATGCGCCTGAGACCCCTTTCGAAGACGGTGATAGCAGTATCGAAGAGAGTCCTCTGGCACCGGTTTATGTTCTTAATCGTGTCGTCCGCCACGTGGGGGATGAAGTAGCGGCTGTTGCAGCCGACACTATCGAGATCGCTGAAGAGGCGCTGATGAGGATTGAAGTTGAATACAACCTTCTTCCTTTTGTCCTGGATGCCGAGGCAGCGCTTTCGTCCAGCGCACCTTTGGTACGAGGTGGAGGCACCAACGTGGCCGGAAGAACGCCGATCCTGTTGGAGCGGGGCAACGCGGCAGCAGGCATGGCTGAAGCGGATTTTGTGGTCAGTGGAACCTATCGGACTCAGGCAACAAGCCCGCTATCCCTCGAGCCTCGCTACTGCCTCGCTCGATGGGAAGGCGAACGACTGACAGTTTGGAAGTCAAGCCGCAATGTTTATGGCGATCGCAGTCGCCTGGCTAAAGTCTTCGCCCTGCCGCCTGATTGTGTGCGAGTCATCGGTGTATACATGGGAGCCGGCTTCGGAAGCAAGGACGAGACGCGCCTTGCCGCAATTACGACATTGCTGGCGCAAAAAGCAGGGCGGCCTGTGCGTATGGGGTACACGCGCGAGGAGGAGCTGGCGTTCGGCAAGTGGCGACACGCTACGGTCACGACGATCCACATGGGATTGAAGCGCAATGCTTCGATCACGGCCATCAACTCGAGTAGCATGTTGAATACCGGACCCTACTCGCCTGGATTCGGAGTGGGGGCGCGGCTCGGCCACGGGTTAACTTACCTTTACACCTGCCCAAACTCTCGCTTCGAAGGAAAAGTGGTTTTCACGAATAGCCCAGTGGCAGGCTCATATCGTGGGCTTGGTGCTCCTCAAGGCCATTTCGCACTGGAGTCATTAGCGGATGAGGCCGCCGAGCGCCTGGGAATAGATCCTCTGGAATTTAGGATGCGCAACCATGTCCGGCCGGAGGGGCAACCTGGCCACTACCGACCGAAAGACGAGCTGGTCCCGGCGCAGCCGATCGAAGGAGGGATACCCTTCTCAAGCAACTTTCTGGCGGAGTGCCTGGAAGAAGGTGCTAGGAAAATCGGCTGGAAGCCTCGCCCGCAAGGTCCGAGAAGGCGGAAGGTGAACGGGCAATACCGGGGCATGGGCATGGCTTGCTGCATTTACAAGACCGGCCAGTCCAATTCGTCGGCCGTTGTCCAGGTTAAAGCTGACGGCACGGCGGAGCTTTTCATGAGCATCATGGAAATCGGTCAAGGCGCCTGGACCATCCTCCTGCAGATTACTGCTGAGACGCTCGGATTGTCCCTCGACAACGTGAAAGGGGTCTTTGCGGATACGGAGACAACTCCCTTTTCGCACAGCACGTCGGGAAGCACGACGACATTCACCTCCGGATTAGCGGCCCTGCAAGCGGCCGAGGACGCCAAGCGGCAGATCCTCGAGACAGCCTCTCGCCTCCTTGAGGTTAGTTCAACCGATCTCGAAATCCGCAGAGGCGTCGTATTTTCGCGTAGCGACCCGGATCAGCGTCTCCCTTTGGGCCATGTCGTCACCCGGCGGCAAAACCGTATCGTGGTCGGCCAAGCAAGCCTACGTGCTGGAAGCAAAACGCACATCATCAATTCCTTTGCAGCCCACTTTGCCGAGGTCGAGGTGGATCCCGAGAGCGGCGCGATCCGTGTGTTGCGGTATGTCGCGGTGCATGACTCCGGGCGCACAGTCCATCCGGAAGCTGCATATGGACAGATCATGGGCGGCGTAGTCCAGGGTCTCGGCTACGCGCTCATGGAAGAAATTACGCTGGACCAGGAAAGCGGAGCGCCGCAGGTGTTAAACCTGGATGGCTTTAAGATACCCAACCTGGTCGACGTACCCTTGATCGAGCCCATTCTCCTCAACCGGCCGGACCCGATCGGACCCTACGGAGCCAAAGCCCTGGGTGAGCCTCCACTGGTACCTGTAGCCGCCGCCGTTGCCAACGCCGTTTACGATGCCACCGGTGTCCGGATCCGTGAGTTGCCCATAACTGCCGAGAAAGTACTGGCCGGCCTTAACGCAATGAGCTTATAGCCGGCAAGTGGAGGCGAGGACCCCTGCTGGAATACGTCATTTTGGAGGTGCTGACTGTCCTGTTCACTCGCCGCGGCCTTTCCATCGCCTCCGCAGTAGGCTCAGTCCTCCTGCAAGCTCGTGAACTCGACTTTGTTCCTTGCTCGGAACTTTTTCTCAACGCCCTCGAAACACTTCACAGCCAAGTAGGCACCAAGTTGAGCTTCACGGATGCCGCCATCGTTACAGGTGCCCGCAGGCTAGAATATTAAACAACTCAAACCTGACACTTCAACCCTAAACACCTATCGCCTACCATGTAAGATAACTGGAAGGAGAACCATCCTATTCGCATATATCACTCCCTTCGCTATAGAAACTACGCTTTATTTTGGTCCAGTGATCTGCTCGCTTCCCTAGGCCACTTCGTCCAGGAGGTTGCGCTCTATTGGATCGCTTACGAAATCACCGGATCGGCCATGGCATTGGGTCTCCTGGGACTATGCAGTGCAACTCCGCGTTTGATGCTCGGTGCGCTTGGAGGCGTGTTAGTGGACCGCTATGACCGCAAGCGCCTGTTGATCCTGATTCAATTTTCCACTGCACTTCCGGTGTTCATCTTCCTCGGTCTTTACAGCTCTGGCCTGCTCGAGTTTTGGCATCTTCTCGCTCTGGAGTTTCTTTTCGGTTCGATCCGCGCCGTGAACCCTTCGGTGTCCCAGTCTATCCTGGCGGAGTTGGTTCCGCGTGAGGAATTGTTGAACGCCGTTTCCCTTTACACGATGGGCTTCAATTTTGCCCGAATCATGGGGCTATCCCTGGGAGGCCACCTGATTCTGTGGATCGGAATAGGAGGATGTTACTGGGTCTTTGCAGCGAGCCTCATACTCTCCGCCGTGGGATTGCTGCTGATCCGGTTGACCGACAAAAGAGTCCCTAGTCCGGAACAAAACTTCCTGCGTGAATTCAAGGAAGGCTTCCAGTACGTTTGGGCTTCTCCGCTTATTATGAGCAGCGTCGCGGCAGCGTACTTCTTCAGCATTTTTCTCGTACCATATCAGCGTTTCCTTCCGGTCTTCGCCAAAGAGATCCTAAACGTCGGTCCCGAGGGACTGGGATATTTGATGGCGGCACCCGGAGTGGGAGCCATCGTTTCCTTAACTTTCCTTGCTTCGATAGGAGAGCGATGGAACAAGGCGGCTGTTTTGTGGTTAACGACGACCCTTACACCTATTTTCCTGATGTTTTTTTGTGCTTCGCCCACTTTTTGGCTATCCGTTTTTCTACTCGCTCTGGTCGGAGCGGGACAAGTCACCTTTCGCACCATAAGCCGGGTGATCATTCAAATCGAGGCACCACGGAATCTTCTAGGGCGGGTGATGAGCGTTTTTAACATGGACCAGGGAATGCGCTCCGTGGGGTCCATCGTTATGGGGGCCTCTGCCGCGATCTTCGGTGCCTCCCTAGGTCTCGGCCTCACCGCGGGAGTTTCGTTGATCCTCACCACAACGCTTTTTTACCGGTTGCTAGGAAGAAGAGTACGATAGAAGCGACGAATTTGTGCAACTTTGCAATCCAGACACCCTTAATCTCTGATAGCACCATCGGTGCCGGAGGGCTCAATGACCAAGGCAACCTAGAGAAGTCTGATACCAAGTACCGAAATCCTCCACAAAACAGCCGACTAAGTCACCAAGGCGGGGAATTATTCCACTTGTCGTAATAGGTGACCTCCTCGACCGGCCGTCTCTTTGTCGGGCCGAACCGGCCCCGGGGATAGCCCAGAGGTATACAGGCAATCACCTCTACATTTTCCGGTATGCCCAACAAGGCCTGAACCGCTTGCTTCCCTTCAGGATGAAGCGTTGCCGGCGTGGTGCCGAGACCCAGCCCCCTTGCGGCGAGAAGGAGGTTCTGTACCGCGGGATAGATCGAACTATAGGCTCCGGGAGAAGTCAAACAGACCAGAATGATCACCGGGACCTCTTGGATGTGCTCCGCCAGATACATTGCTGAGAGCGTTGTCCGGTCCTCAGGAGAAATCTCCCCTGCTGAGTGTACCCCTTCATCCCTCCGCTTGGCCCACCATGACTTGTGGTAAAGGCGAGCCACCCTCTTCTTTAACCCTTCATCCCGGATAACCAGGAACCGCCACGGCTGACGGTTGTGGCTGCTTGGGGCCTTCGTCGCTGCCTCCAGAATGGTGCGAATATCCTCATCCCTGACAGGATCGAGTCGAAAGCGGCGGATCGTGCGCAGGGAGTAGATTGCGTCATACAAATTCAGCAAACTCATAGATCTCTCCGGCAGGCTGCGCCTGCAATTTTTATCCGAGGCTACCGGAGGGCCTGTTGTTTTGTCAATCCCTAAAATGGACAGGGGAACTGTTTCCCAAGCGCTTTTGGCAGTCTGGTAGGTTGCTGGAGGTTTTTATTTCCTAGCTCGCGCAATTGACGCACCAGGGATAGGATTGTATAAAAGGTCTGATCTCGTCATCTGGAGGTTGTATCTATGCGTTATATCGATGCAGACGGACACGTTGAAGAGAGCCCAGCGACTTTCAGTGACTCATATCTGGATCCAGCCTACCGAGCCCAGCGGCCTCGGGTTATCGGCGTGGACGGAATGGTCTACTGGATCATTGACGAACAGTTGTTTCCGAGGCGGATCGGACGCGGCTGCAACAATTTAGGCACACCTACGACCTACGAGGGAAAACCAGCGTTACACGCTAAAGGGAAACTCGAAAGTCCCGGCTGCATGGAACTCACGGACATCAAGGCTCGCCTCCAGATCATGGATGAAGAAGACATTGCGATCCAGGTTCTTTATACCACGCTCTTCCTCGCCTACCCCCTGAGCTCCAACCCGGCCTTTGTATCTGCACTCTGTTCTTCATACAATCGCTGGCTGGGGGACTGGCTTGCAGGTCATGAACGGCTCAAATGGGCAGCTGTCGTGAATCTGGACGAAATCCAGGCAGCCGTTCGTAACGTCCATGAGGTAAAGCGGCTCGGCGCCTCGGCTGTGATGGTCTTGGGAACCGCTGGAGATCGTCTGTTAGATGACCCGCTCTTTTTCCCCTTTTACGAAGCGCTGTGCGAAGAAGGACTTCCCCTAGCGATCCACGTAGGATGGGCCTGTCCTTCCATCAACAATCTTTACAACCACATTTATCCGTCCGGCGTCGTCGCTTTCCATTTTCCCGTGCTCATGGGATTTGCTGCGCTGATCAGCGGCGGTGTATTAGATCGTTTTCCAAATCTCACCGCGGCTTTTCTCGAAGCGGGCTCCATGTGGATCCCCTACATGATCGACCGCTTGAACCACCGATTTCAGAACCAGGGAAAATACTTGGCCAAATTCCTGCCTCAAACGAAGCCGCTCCAGGAGCTGCCGGTCGCCGAGTATATCAAACGGGGAAATCTTTTCTTCAGCGCAGAACTGGAGGATTTCCTTTTACCGCAGGTAATGGAGTTGGTGGGTGAAAAACAGATCATCATGGGAACTGACATGCCCCACGGGGATCGAGAGCGCTTCACAGCGCGCCTACTGCAAGAAAGACAAGACTTGAGTGCCACAGCAAAAGCGGACATCCTCGAGCACAATCCAGCCCGCCTCTATGGCCTGACTCCCTGAGAAATATAGATTTCAAACCCGGCGGCGTCCTACTTTCCCATTTCTAGTTTTGAGTTTAACTAAAACCTCAAAACTAAGAACTGAAAATTTAGGCGCTGGAGATACCCTAGGCAAAAGCGGCTTGAACCAAGTTGAACCTTAAGGACACTTGTGTTCCATTGCAAACAATGGATACTACGATCCGCAATATTGACAAGACAGCCTATAGGGCGTTGAAAGCTAGGGCAGCTTTAGCCGGCAAGACTATGGGGGAAATGGTTAATGAAGCGATCCATGCGTATCTTACACGGCCTGATGCGCATACCAAACAAGGCCGTCTTCGAGACCTTAGACCCGAGAGCTATCCAAAA
>JAPUHZ010000266.1 GCA_027297485.1 Deltaproteobacteria bacterium | reverse complement strand
CTGGAGGAAAAGCAACTTGTTGTCAGCGACTGCGCTGAGCTTCTCGGTGATCTCCTTCTCCAAGGTGCTGCGGGCATTTTGATAGCCCAAGATGCTCATCGCTAAAATGGGGACCAGAGAGAGGATGAGGAACCAGAGTCTCAATTTGCCCTTGATGGTTGCGGGGGAGATTTTATTAAAGATGGGTGGGAGCCGTACCCTTTTCATTCTGTCTCTCCTTCCAAGACCTCTCGACGGTTAAGGGGCAGCGAAAAGAAGAAAGATGTCCCTTTTCCCTCCTCGCTTTCGACCCAGATCCTTCCCCCATGGCTCTGCACGATCATCTTGCAAATCACCAGTCCCAGGCCCGTACCCTTATGGTTGGAGTACTTGCCACTTGTGGTCTGGCGGTACTTTTCAAACAGATGGTCGATCTCTTGAGCAGTGATCCCCACCCCGTTGTCTTTGACCCAGACCTTGACCTCTGTCGTGCCTTCCTGACTGGCGCCCACTTCGATCTCTCCCCCTTCAGGAGTGAACTTGATAGCGTTGCTCACGAGATTTTCCAAGACTTGACCCAAGCGACGGGGATCGACAATGATTGTAGGAAATTCTGGGGGGACGCGGCATCTAAGAGAGATCTTTTTGTCCTGGACCAGTACGGTAAAGTTATCGAGATTGTCCCGGATGAGTTGGTCCAGATCAACCACTTTTTTGGTCAGTTCAATGCGGCCCGCCTCGAGCTTGGAGAGATCCAGGAAGTCGCTTACGAAATTGACCAAATTACGGATGTTGGCCCCCAACTTGCCAAGCATTCTCTTTTGCTCCTCGTTCACAGGCCCTACCAGACCGTCCTCCAAGATCGCTGTAAAGGACAGGACGACGGTGAGAGGGGAGCGCAGATCGTGAACAATCATCGCTGTGAAATCCGCCTTGAGCTTCTCTATGGCCTCAGCCTGGAGGTTGAATTTGAGGATGGGCTCCAATTCCCTGGCGGCGATCTTGAGGGTATTGCCCGCTTCCTCCGTGTAAGGGGATGGGTTTACCTTAAAGACCGCCAGCCCGCCTTCTTCGAGGACCGTGGAAAAGGGAACGGAAAGTACTGCTGGGGTCGTTTCATCCGCAGGCTTCTCTTGGCTAAGGCATTCCGGGTTGAGGATAATCTCTTGAACCGTTTCCTTACCGCCCAAGTTTAAGAGCCCTTGTTTCCATGCCTTCTCCTTGACCGTTTCTAAAAAAGGCGCGGTGACGGTTCCTTTCAACTGGACGATGAGGAGCGGACCGGTAGATGCGCGCAGGCAGAGTAGTACAACCTGATAGTCAAGCAAGTCCTGAAAAAATTCGAAGAAACCCCGCAGGGAGCGCTCGAGGGAGCCGCTGAATCGCCCAATCTCACGGATGCGATTGGCGACGGTGGCTTCGAAAAGGAGGCGGTCCAGCAGATCGGTTAAGCGGGCCTGGGCCCCTTGCCGCGCAAGTGCCGGGGATTCCTTGTGCCGCCTTTCTTTGTTGGGTAGCCTCTTTTTTTCCACCAGAAGGCGCGCGATCTCCTTTTCCAAAGGGGCCAAGACTGTAGCCTTCAGGACGTAACTATCCGCCCCGGCCTCTTTGCCCCAAAAGCGATGTTCCTGGTGGTCCAGGGTTGTTAAGAGAACGATCGGGAGATCCCCAGTGATCGGGTCATTCTTGAGCAGACGGCAGACCTGATAGCCGGTCAGGTCGGGCATTACGATGTCGGAGACTAGGAGATCCGGATTTTCTCTGTAAACGAGAGTGATCGCCTCCAAGCCGTTCCCCGCCTGGATGACCTGATATCCCTTTCGTTCAAGGGCCAGGGAGATAGTACTCCTTTGAGTACGGCTATCGTCAGCAACGACAATCTTGGCGGCCATTTTATTTTGCTTTCCTAATTTCAGTTGATGTTGCCCGGACAATCTCTTCTGTAATCTTCTCCAGGGGACTAACGATCTCGGCAGCCCCGCACATGAGAGCCTCTCTGGGCATGCCAAAGACGAGTGAGGTGGCCTCATCTTGAATGATGGTTTTTCCTCCAGCCTCTCGGATTTGTTTCAACCCCTCAGCCCCGTCACCCCCCATCCCCGTGAGCAGAACGCCAACTGTCTGTTTGCCGTAATATTTAGCTGCGGATTTCATCAGGTGATCTACCGAGGGACGGTGGCCTCGGACCGACGGGCCATCGCTCAAAATGGTTTTTTTGTCAGCACCAATCTCCAGGTGACGGTCATCGGGCGCGAGGTAAACGGTCCCAGCTTCAAGGGCCTCCTGGTTCTTAGCGACCTTGACCGAGAGGGAAGATTCTCCCCGAAGCCAATGGGCCAGACCCGTTAGGAATCCCGGGGTGATATGCTGCACGATGGCAACCGGTAAAGGAAAATCTGGGGGGAAGCACCTCAGGATGATGGCCAGGGCCGGAGGGCCCCCGGTGGAAGCGCCAACGACAACCAGCCCTTTCTTGGGGTCCCGTTCCCTTGTTGGCTTGGTAGCCACGATATGGGGCGGAGCTTTTTTCAAACAGCGCCTGGGCCGGATATGGGATACCAATTTTACCCTGGAAGTCAGTTCCTCTTTGACCTTTAGATACCCTTTCTGGCCATAGCCGCTTGGTTTTCCCATGATATCAGTGGCGCCGCTACGTAGCGCCTCGAAGGCGATTTCTGAGTCACGACTTTCAATCATCTGGCTTACCGCGAGGATGGGGACGGGGCGGGTGGAGGCAATGGCTTGGATTGCCTGGATTCCGTCCAGAACCGGCATGTTGAGATCCATGGTAATCACATCCGGGTCCAGCGAGTTTCTTAGCTCAATAGCCTCCCTCCCATTTTTTGCCCGGCCCACCACCTCAATCTCAGGATCCTCATCGAGCAGTTCCTGCATCATTGTGGCAACCAGGGAAGAGTCTTCGGCAATAAGGACTCGAATCATAATTTTAAATAAATCGCTGGATGATCTCCAGCAAGTGCTCCCGGTCAAAAGTGCTCTTGGCAATATAGGCGTCCGCGCCCGCCTCGATGCCCCTCTTTTTGTCCGCTTCCGTCTCAAGGGCCGTTACCAGAATGAGCGGAATATCCTTAAATCGGTCATCTTTTTTAATCCTCTCGGTCAAGGCAAATCCGTCCAGGCGCGGCATCTGAATATCCGAAATCACGATGTCGAACCTCTTTTCAAACAGCTTGAGCAGGCCATCTTCTCCATCCACCGCTGTTGTTACGTTAAAGCCCGCGGATTCAAGAATATTTTTCTCTAGGGTACGTGTGGTCAGAGAGTCTTCGACCACCAACACCTTCTTTGCTGCCAATGGCAAGGTCGGGCTGGAGGCCGGGGAGGTGGATGAAGCAACACGGACCTCGCCCTGATGCGAGAGGGAGCGCAAGAGATCGTTCGGGTTGAGGATAAAGGCGATCTGTCCTTTTCCCAGAATCGTTCCCCCGGAGAGATTGGGAATATGGCTCAAGAGGCTTCCGAGTCCCTTAGCCACAATCTCCTCCTCTCCGAAAAAGGCCTCTACCCCCAAGACAGCTCTTCCCCTAAGGCTTTGCAGCAGAAGCGCCGGGATAGTGCCGTCCTTGGTTTCTTCTCTGGGCAGGTTGAGAATATCTGTCAACCAGGCAAAAGCGAGCGGCACCCCATTGATGATCACCGTGCTTTTTCCTTCAATGGAACATATCTGATCCGGGGAAAGCAGGAGGGTTTTCTCCAGCGCGTCGGTGGGGAGACAATAGATGTCGCCGCCTACCTGGAAAAGCAGGGCGTGGGTTGTGCTAAGCGTGAGAGGAAGCGAGAGGTTAAAGGTTATTCCCTCTCCTGGTTTTGACTCTGTGGTGATAGAGCCCTTGAGACCCTCTATTTTGTTAAGCACTGCGTCGAGCCCTACCCCGCGGCCTGAGACTTGCGTGACAGTAAGGGAGGTAGAAAAACCGCTGCGGAAGACCAGGTCCCAGACCTCCTTCTCCTTCCAGCGCCCGATCTCCTCGGCCGATGCGATGCCCCTTTCGACCGCTGCTTTCTCTATGGCTTGGCGGTTGAGGCCCCTGCCGTCGTCGGTAACCGAAATCAGGACCTTTCCCCCCTCCTGTCGGGCGGCTATGATGATCTTTCCCTGTCGGCTTTTCCCCTTTTCTTCTCTTTCTTCCGGGGATTCGATCCCATGGTCTATTGAGTTTCGGACCAGGTGGATCAAAGGATCTCGCAGTTCTTCAAGGATCTTTTTATCGAGGCGGGTCGAGGCTCCTTGCAGGATTAACTCCACCTCTTTTCCTAGGTCGCGACTTAAGTCACGGACCATTCTGGGAAATGGGTCAAGGATCGTGGACAGCGGAAGGAGTCGGAGATCTCTAACTCCCTCGTGGATGTCGTCGACGAGCCGCTCCAGGCGGTGCGTACTCTCGGACAAGCCCTGGAGGATGTTGTAAAGCTCTTCAGTCAATTCATCCATCCGGCTTAGGAGTGGGCTTTGGGCTGCGTCCTGTGCCAGCTTTTTCCGCCACTCCTCCAAAAGTTCCAAGGTCGTCTCTATGTCCCGGAGATTGTCTAAGGCCTCGATCTTGGCGACTAGGAGTTCGCCAGTCTGGTTGATCAAGGTGTCGAGCCTGCCAGTCTGGACACGTATGGTGGTTAGGGCGCTGCCCTCTTCCCGTCTTATCGAGGCCTGAGCGGCTCCTGGAGAAGGTCGGGGTTCTTGCCGGGCATCCTTCGGGTTATCTGCCGGGGCGGCCTCGGAAGGACTTTTTTCCCCTACGGCAATCTGCATCTGTTCGAGGACCCCGTCGATGCCTTCAGGTTCCTTCCCCTCTTCTAGGGCGCTGAAGGCATGAGAGACCGCATCGACATCTCTGTAAAGGGCATCCATAATGGCCGGCGTAACCTCTTTTTCGCCGCGGATCAGTTGGGTGAGCAGGCTCTCGAGGTAGTGGCTGAGGCTTTCAATCGTCTTGAAGCCCATCATTCGGGAGGCGCCCTTAAGGCTGTGGGCGCAGCGCATCA
>JAPUHZ010000265.1 GCA_027297485.1 Deltaproteobacteria bacterium | reverse complement strand
TGCCACTTCCACGCGGGCACTCAAAAATATTGCCAAAGATACCAGTATGAATGCTAAGAAATACTTCTTGCTTTTCATATAGGCCTCCCGATGACCGGAATTGTGTTGCACACAGTTTTACGGTTAGAAGATGCGAATCTTTTTTTAAAACCGTTACTCCACTAACAGGATAAAAGAGAGCAAGTTCTATACCACAAGATACCTCACAGCTTCAACCTCTAGTTTTTTAAGGGATTTTTTAATCCTGGAGATCTTTTATAACTGTCTGATAAGGGACAAAAATGGCCACAAGAGGGAAGTGAGTAAAAATCTGCAGAGAAAAAAGGGGCAGAAAGGCCTCATGTCACACTGAGGTAATCAACAGCTACCCTTACTCGTGTAAGGGAGTTGGAGGGTCAGGCTAGCACTGGTTGGGCTCCAAACGGACTGATTCCGTTCGGGTTCAGACCACACAAGCGGTTGCGGCGTTCTCGGCTATGCCCTCCCTCGTGAGGATTTCATCCTCCAACAAACAACAAAAGAGCGGCTCACAAGGGAAAGTGATTTAGCAGCCCATCAAGCTGGGAGAGGATCTGCTGAACTATTCTTACGCAGCAATCGGATGCCGCAAATCAGGAGCGTAATAGCAACAATACGCAGGAGGATGTGGACGGCAAGCGCGCGCTCTTCAAAACTGCCATCTAGAACCGCTTCAAACAAATAAAGATTGACGCCAAGGGCAACTAACTGAAATACCGTCAGGAAGACAACCGGAGGCCAGCCAGGTCGAAGCCACAGCTAACCTAACCCTCCGAAAAGGATCAAGAGGTCGAGGATATTTAAGTCGAACCGTTGCATATAAACAACTCCGAAAAGCATCCAGAGCCCGTGTCCGGCCTGGACAGCAAAGGCGGGAATCATAGGTCGAAAGCCCAGCGCCGCGGTCTTCCAGGCAACCCACCAGACCATTGCTCCTCCCACAGCAGGAATCAGGAAATGTGCGCCTAATTCAGTGCCCAGGGCTTAACCGATCACCGCCAAAATCACAGCTCCGAATACTTTCGCGACGGTAAGTAAGATCTCTTTCATTGAGCTAACGATGCGCGGACCTTTGAAGTGCCAGAGTTCTCTTCTCCGTGCTTGCCTGAATCTCTAAACCACACTTTCACGTTTTGAGAATTCTCGAAATGTCGAAATGGGATGTCTTAGTGATCAGCCGGCTATAAAGCAGGAACGGGGGTCAGACATAACGTTCTTAACAATCTTTCCCCTTCCTCTACTGATCGAGGTTCTTAACGCCTCGGGCTGATTTCCGGCCTTCTGTATTTTGCAGCCCTTTCTTTGACGGTAAAGCCGATCTTCCGCTTCCTTGGCTCCGGTGGAGCCATCAACTGCCGAATGGCTTCGAACAATGACCTGATGTGGGAGTCATGAGTCGTCACTTGTCGCTCCAACTCCCCTAATTTGGCCGCTAGTTCTTTGTGGGTCGTGACCATTTGTCGCAGCCTTACAAACGCTCTTACGACAAAGACACTCATTTGCACCGCGCGAGGACTGTTGAGCACGTTTGCAGCCATGATCGCGCCATGCTCGGTAAAGGCATAGGGACGGAAGCGAGGATTGCGGTGCTTCTTTGAAGCGATCACAGTTTGTGATCGGTTCAACTCTCTTGCCTCCGTGGGGCTGATCCGGAACATGAAATCTGAAGGGAATTTCTTCATGTTGCGCCGCACCGCCTGGTTAAGCACGCGGGTCTCAACGCCATAGATCTTTGCCAAGTCGGCGTCGAGTATAACGCGTTCTCCTCGCAAGGTGTGGATTACCGTTTCTATTGGCACCGAAAGCTCAGCGGATCGCTCTGTTTTCATCGTCTCTTAAAGAACCCCACACGGTCAGGGAGCGGACGCGTGCTAACCTAGTCAATCAAGTCAAGCAGCTTGCGTCGCTTTGGTGATAGCCGCGGGTGACCCAGTCGACGGAGACAGCGCTTTACTGCCATGGTCCGCCAGTGCTCCTCAGTGGCATTGAATTGATCCACAAATCGTTGGAGGCGTCGCTGCTCTGAAGGAAGGTTGTGATGGAAACTGAACGCAAACCCCCTGGTCCGTTTCTTAAGATCGCCTTTCACCCTGCCGTTTTCAGGTTTCATCCCTGAGCCCAGCTTTTCTGGCTTCCCGCTATTCTCTTCCGCTTTCGGCTTTCAGTTTTCAGCTTTCATCCTTAATGTCTAAAATGCCTCATGCCGGTAAAGATCATCGCCATGCCGTGCTCGTTGGCAGCTGCAATCACCTCTGCGTCTTTGATCGAGCCTCCGGGCTGAATGACCGCTTTGGCTCCCGCCTCCGCCGCGGCATCGACGCCGTCACGAAAAGGATAAAAGGCATCCGAGGCCACTACCGACCCTCTAAGGTCGAGGCCGTGAGTTTGGGCTCGCATGACCGCCAACTTGGCCGAATCCACGCGACTCATCTGCCCCGCTCCCACTCCCAAAAGCCGATCGGGTGCGGCAAAAACAATGGCGTTCGACTTCACACGGCGGCAGACCCGCCAAGCAAAATCCAGGGCCTCGTATTCTTCATCCGTGGGCCGGCGCTCAGTTACTACCTTGCAGCTCCTCACGTCAACTTTACCTCTGTCCCATTCCTGCACCAAAAGACCCCCTTTGACCCGGCGCAGATCATAACTGTCCTGCTCTTTCTCTCCTAGGTCGACCTCGAGCAGGCGGA
The DNA here is from genome assembly GCA_027297485.1 of Deltaproteobacteria bacterium. The sequence continues at coordinate 13,896 of JAPUHZ010000265.1, read as the reverse complement.
TGTTGAGGAGCCGCTTCGAAGAGGAAAGGATCGTTTTCGCTTCCACGGTAAAAGCTGGAGCAATGATAATTTCCAAAAAGATCTCCTTGAGTTCCTTCGCTGTCTCTTCATCCACCGGGCGATTGAAGGATATGACGCCTCCGAAGATGGAGACGGGATCCGAGGCCCGCGCCTTTCGAAAGGCATCCGCCAGCGATACCTTGGAAACGGCCACTCCGCAAGGATTGGTATGCTTGATGGCGACGGCCGCGGTCTCAGAGAATTCCAAGATCGCTCCCAACGCCGCATCCGCATCCAGAATATTATTGAAGGAAAGTTCCTTCCCTTGAATCTGCTTCGCCCGCGCGATCGAGGGACCGCGCTTTTCACCGCTGGAGTAAAAAGCCGCCTGTTGATGGGGATTTTCTCCGTAGCGGAGATCTTGAATCTTGGCGAATTGGAAATTGAGGGTCTTTCCCCAGGGGGCGGGTTTCTTGTCTTGATCTAAAGAGTCCAGATAGTTGGAGATCATGCCGTCGTAGCGAGCGGTATGGCGGAAGGCCGCACAGGCAAGACGAAATCGGGTCTGATCGGAAAGCTCGCCGTTCTCCTCCAGCTCCGCCAAGACCGGGCCATAATCCGACGGCTCCACAATCACGCCGACATGAGCATGGTTTTTGGCCGCAGCCCGCACCATCGTCGGGCCGCCGATATCAATTTGTTCCACGACCTCCGCAAAAGGCGCGCCGCGAGCCACGGTCGCTTCAAAGGGATAGAGATTGACGACCAGCAGGTCTATGGGGAGAATGCCGTGGGCTTTCATCTGCTCTACGTGCTCCGGGACATCCCTCAGCGCCAGGAGACCGCCGGCTATTTTGGGATGAAGGGTCTTCACCCGGCCGTCCATCATTTCCGGAAAACCGGTAAGTTCGGAAACGTCCTTGACCGCGATTTTGTTCTGCCGCAGCAACGACGCCGTGCCGCCCGTCGAAACGATTTCAATACCTAACGAATCGAGCTTCCGTGCAAATTCAACGATTCCCTGCTTATCAGACACACTGATCAGGGCTCTTTGGATCTTGCCCACCGTGCTTACTCCTCCTTTAACTGTGATGAAGACGAGGAACTCTGAAACTAATGGAAGTGAGAATCTCGTAGGAGATCGTTTCCGCCCACTGGGCCATCTCGTCGGCAGAGATGGTCCCCTCTCCCTGATTGCCAAGGAGGACTACCTCATCCCCCTGCTGCACCCCCCCTATATCGGTAACATCTACCATAGTCAAATCCATGCAGACTCTGCCCACGATCGGCGCTCTTTTTCCCCGAACTAACACAGCCCCACGGTTCGATAGCAGCCGCTGGTAACCATCCGCATAACCCACAGGGAGCGTGGCGATCAGACTTTCTCTCTCAGTCATAAAGGTCTGTCCGTAACTGATGCTGGAGCCTTTGGGTACCCTCTTCAACTGGAGAATGCGCGTCTTCCAGGAAAGAACAGGCTTTAGCGCAACCTGACGCACCATCCCAGGGGAAGGGTAAATACCGTAAAGCATCAGACCCGGACGGACCATGGTGAAATGGGAAGAGGGCAGGGTAATGACCGCGGCGCTATTAGCCAGATGAATGAGAGGGGGATTATAGCCATCTCCTCGAAGCAGCTTAAGCAGACGGCGAAAAATCTCCAGTTGGGTTTGAGTGTAATTCTCCTCCACGCCTTCCGCCTGCGAGAAATGGGAGAAGAGACCTTCAATTTTTAGCGCCTCTAATTTGCCTAGTTTAGGAAGCCAGGAGTCGATCTCCGAGGCCAGAAGGCCGATCCTCCCCATACCCGTATCTACCTTGAGGTGAAATTTCAGGGAGATCCCGCGCCTCCGTACCATAGCTTCCAGCCGGGGCAGGGTCTCCGACTCGGAAACTACCGGAGTTAAATTGCTCTGAAGAAGCTCATCGAGCTGTTCCGGATAGACCCCTGCTAAAATTACAATGGGAGATTGAACACCTCCTTTTCTCAATTTTATCCCCTCTTCTACCGTCGCCACACCAAAGGCATCGCTTCCCTCCTCCTCCAAAGTCTTGGCAATCTCACAGCCCCCATGACCATAGGCATTGGCCTTTACCACAGAGAGGATTTTAACTCCCGGCCCGACTTTTTTTTTCGCTTGCTGGAAGTTCCAGCGCAAGGCCTCGAGATCAATAAAGCACAATGTGGGACGTCCTTTAGGAACTGGTATCATTAAAAGAGGCAGGTTTGTCTGAACATTACGCTCTTTGGCCATAGCAAATCTAATCTTCATTGTAAAGGTGCGGGTATCTGAGGCCTAACAACGCTTGTCTGGTTAACCCATTTCTGATAGATCAGGGTGTATCTAACAATCGGAGAGGGAATATGAAAAAATATTTCACATTTATTTTTGCTTTGGTGTTTGTATGTTTGGCCACAAAAGAGGTCAGGGCGGCTGCGCCAGAGCTCATTGAAAAGGCAAAACGAGAAGGGGAGCTTTCGTTTTATACCAACATCAATATCGGTGAGAGCAAACCCCTGCTGGATGCCTTTGAAAAAAAGTATCCATCTATTAAGACGAAGCTTATTCGGATTGGCGGAACAGCGATCGCTGCTCGTATCCTGACCGAGGCTCGGGCCGGCCGCCATCTGTGGGATGTGGCAGGTCCCCTTCTTCTTTATGTCAGGGAGATACTCAAGCGGGGTCTGATAGCCCCCTATGATTCCCCGGAGAGGAAATTTTTTCGGAAGGAGTTCAAAGATAAAAAAGGCTTCTGGACTGCCATAGTCCTCAACACTTCTACCATGGTCTATAACACTCAAACCCTCAAACCCGCTGAGTACCCCAAGACCTATGATGATCTCCTCCTCCCACACTTTAAGGGAGGGAAGATTTCCATGGACACACAACTCTACATGTGGTTTGACGGGCAGTTGAAGATCCGTGGTAGAGAAAAGGGGCTCGAATTCATGCGTAAGCTAAAGGCCCAAGATCCTGTATTCCGACGCGGTAGAACGGCGCAGGCCCAACTTGTCATCGCCGGAGAATTGTCCGTCGCGGTGGAGGTTTATGGCCATCGGTCCCAGTCGTTCAAGTCCAAAGGAGCTCCTCTGGATTGGGTTGCCGTGGAGCCTGTTCTCATCCATCCCCTGGTCGCTACCATGAATAAGAACGCTCCCCATCCCAATGCGGCTCGTTTGTTCATCGATTTCATACTTTCTCAAGAAGGACAGAAAATGTTGCGCGATAAAGGACGCATTCCTGCGCGGTCTGATGTGCCCCCTAATCCTCCCGGATTGCTCAGACCGGAGTGGAAGGTGAAAATCATGGGGCTGGAACAAGATATCACCGAGATTCGCAAACTGTACTCCAAAATCTTTGAGCTGCCTGGAGGGTAGCCATAGAAGGCCTTCTCCACGTCCGCTTCAGTCTTTTTTATTCCATCCATGAGGCATGCGGCCTTCCATCTGGAGCGGTCATCGTCCTAATCGCTTCCAATTTGAACCGCCCAGGGGGAAAGTTTCCCCCGAACGAGAAAAACCACCCTTGGATCAATTTCTGAATCTGGTAACTTATCCACTTACATAGATGGAATCCATTAAGGCAACACTCTGGATCTACAAGATAGCCCTACTGCGCTCCACACAGCTTGTTAAGATCAATTGGGGGGTTGGGTTTGCTCCCCTGGGCTATGCCATAATCTTATCTGTTGCGGCTCTTTTCCTCGCGCCCTTGGGGATTATTGGCGGGATTCTGCAGGTCCTGACTCTTAACGGCTGTATGAGTTCCGGCCTCTACCTCGTCGAGAATATCCTCAAGGCCCGGAAGGCCAACTTCAACGATTTCATCAGAGGCTTCAGCGTCTATCTCTGGGAGGTCGTCCGGATCTCCTTTATCCTCTGGATACCCATGATGGTAGCGGAAAATGTCCTTCTTCCCACGCCCAATGGATGGCTCTTTCTTTCGTTCATCCAGATCACCTTGTATATCATTCTCAATGCAGTGCCCGAGCTGATCTACCAGAGCCGGGTTTCCGGTCTGGACCTCCTAGGAGCCAGTTGTCACTTCATCTTCGAAAACTGGATCGAGTGGTTTACGCCAATCCTGGCCATTAGCGCAGCAGGATACCTCCTGTGGCGCCTTTTAAGTGTGATTGCCGGTGGACTCCCGTTTTTCGTCTCCTTCTTCGTTATCGCCTTTGGCTTCGGCCTCTTCCTTACTTACTTTATGATCTTTCGTGGCATTCTCTTTGCCGAACTCAGCGGCACTACCCAGCGGGCCCGCGTTTACCGCTACAAAATGCGCGACTCCAACTAATACAAACGTATTTAAATTTGTCACATTGAGGCTATTCCGAGGGGAAGGTAATATCTAAATTCTTCGAGCCCCAAAGAATTTGACAGCGGATATTGGACCACGGGATACCACAAACAAAAGGATACGCCCCGGCCGTTAGCTTGAAAACGGACTCGGAACGGCTCCTTTCAATGACAGGTTTATTGGCTGCGAGTCGCCGGGCGTAGTCCAGGGTCTTCTCACGACCCCAGGCGTTGTCCTGATAAAGAATCTCCAGGTGGGGCACGCGATCATCAGTGGCGAATCTCCCCTTCCACTTCGGATCAATGCAGTCTTCCCAGGTGAGTTTCTGGCCCACCTCCTTCGAAACCAGCTCCGTATTGTAACCGATACCGAAAACTTGCGTCCGATAGGTTACACCGACACTTTCCGGATGGATGTTAAGGGTACATTTTATCAGGGCTACCTCTCTTGCATATGCCACCCCTTTCAACGGTGTCAACCTCAGAGAACAAGGGTAGAGATGCTGTTACAGGATTTTCTTTGACGAGCATGCGGCATTCCGCTAGACTCCTTCTCGCAGTCTTAGTCCAAGGAGGTGAACTATGAAAAGTGCCCCAATACGATTATCCGTAGTGCTTTTTTCGATCCTGTTCCTTCTTCCATTGCTAGCGCCGGAAGAGCCCTTCGCTCAGTCTTCCGCAGAAAGGATAGACAGGGCCAAAAAGGAAGGCACCGTTAACTTTTACTTCGTGTGGAATTTACCGCACGGCCAAGCCGTCAAGAACGTCTTTCAAAAGAGATATCCATCCATCAAAGTTAATCTCTACCGGGCCGGCGGTAGCGCTATGGTAAACAAGCTCGACATCGAGGCAAAGACAGGCAGGAATGAAGCGGATGTTATAATTATCTCGGATCTTTACTGGCAGACGCTGATGGATAAGGGTCTCATTGCGCCCTACTGCTCACCTGAGCGGGGGGCCTTTCCCAACGAATTCAAAGACGAAAAGTGCCTTTGGACCATTCTTAATATCAACACGCACGTGATTGCTTATAACACTCGACTGGTACCCGAAGACGCCAGGCCGAAAACGCTCCAGGACCTTCTTGATCCGAGATGGAAAGGGAAACTTGTCATGGATACGACAGATGACAGATGGTTCACTCAGACTGTGGACAAGATGGGTGAGGAAAAGGGAATGGCGTTTATGAAAAAACTCGCAGCGCAGAACCCTAATTTTCGTAGGGGCCATACCTTGATGGTGCAACTCCTGGCCGCCGGGGAATTCCCGGTGAACGTTATTGCCTATGGATACCAGGTCGAGTACATGAAGGCTCAGGGGGCCACGGTGGACTGGTCCGCAGATGAGCCCGTTACAATAACGGGCGGTGCAGGGTCCCTGGCCAAACACGCCCCGCACCCGGAAGCAGCCAAATTATTCCTCGATGTCCTTCTGTCCAAAGAGGCACAGGAGGAGATAACCAAGTTCAACCGCGTGGCTACCCGAGTGGATGTCCCACCAAACCCGCCCCGTTTGGTTCAGGGACTCAAGATGCATCCGGTCAAGCTGGATCTGGGCCGGATTTTGCCGAAGCGGGTTAAACAGTTTAGGGAGATTTTCGACATTTACTGAGGTCAGTAAATCCAACATCCCGTCTGAGGGGATTCACTAGGCCCCAAAAAGGAATTCCCGGCTGAACCAGCCGGGAATTCCTCAACAAATGATAGCCGTCTGTTTACTGAGCGGCTTCTACTTCCACTGAAGGATTGTACCCTTCTGGCCTACCATAAACCCATGTCCGTGGCCAAACTTGACGTTGCTAAGCCGATTGAAGGTGCCGAGCTTAACTTTGGTCCACCCTTTGCCATCCCACTGGAAGGCGGCGCCCGCATCACCTACTGCCCAACAGTTGTCCTTGGAGGAGCATCCGACCCCTCGCATCCGGAAGAAGGAGCCTTTTACGTCGACCTTCGTCCAGGTCTTCCCGTCAAATTTAAAGAAGGCGCCACCATCGCCTACAATCCAACCGAAGTCGCTGCCTACGAAAGCCATGTCATAAATCCTCGGGACCTCGATATTTGTCTTCTTCCACCCCTTGCCGTCCCACTTGGCCATCAAGGCCTCACCAGCCATCCAGCCATTATTCTCAGAGATAAACTCTATGGCGTAGATCCTGGAGCCTCCTGCCGGGGGCTCACCTGACTTAGAGACTAGCTTCCATGACGAGCCATCCCACTCTATGAGGTGTCCAGACCTGGATCCCGAGAAGCACTTATTCGGCATGGCGCACCCTGATCCCCATAGCCTCCCCTCGCGGCGGCCCGTTCCTGTCAGAGGATTCTTTACAGCTTTCCACTTCTTCCCGTCGGAATGAAGGGCGAGACCGTTGTCGCCAAAGGCCCAAAGGTCCTTTTCGGAGTTGGCGACAAGTTGCCTGATGGCCCATCGTTCAGCCCCCGTATACAGATGTTTTTGCTCTCTAAAGCCCTTTCCATCCCAATGGATAATATGACTTCCAGAGAAAGTGAGGTAGACATTGTCCTTGCCCACGATCGCTATGGTACCGCCGTTTTCGGGCTTGCCCTTGCTATTCTTCGGCACCTTATCCCATTTCACTATTTCCCACCCCGCCCATAGGGCGTTAGGAAACAGGAGTGCGGCGACGAAAATCACCTGCAACCAAAATCCTAAGATCCTTTTCCCCATAAGACACCTCCTTAAATTAAACGGGTTTATTTCCCGTGACCATATAACACAGGAAACAAGAGTTGCAAGGGGTTTAACAAATTTTTTTTGCCTAATATCAGGAGACCTTAGCCCCAGGTGAGACCTCTCTTTCGGGTGTTAAAATCACTATGTGGTCTCCATCCGTAGCGGCTAGAAGCATCCCCTGACTTTCGGCGCCGCGGAGTTTAGCCGTTTCCAGATTCGCTACGACCGCAATCTGCTTCCCCACTAGTTCTTCGGGCGGGTAGTGCCCTCTAATGCCAGCGACGATTTGACGCTCTTCTGAGCCCAAGTCAATCTGAAGAATCAAGAGCTTGTCAGCATTGGGGTGAGGCTCAGCCTTTTTAATTGTGGCTATCTTGAGCTCCAATTTCCTGAATTCATCAATGGTGATCATCTTCCAATTCCTTTCTCCCTTAGCGTAATACCCGACTAAGATAGCAGAACGACACAGCCTGGAAAAGGTTTTTTTAATGACCGGAGATGTAAATGCAACGAAAAAAGCTCCCCTTGACAAGATAGAAAAAATGGACAAGATAAGGAAAATAAGCTGGTAATAGTAACCATTATTATTAATAAAAGGCTGGCTCTATGGCTAAAAGTTTAAAGGGCACAAAAAATCGCGAAAATTTAAAGGGGGCCTTTGCCGGTGAATCACAGGCTAACCGCCGTTATTTGTATTTCGCCAGGGCAGCCGACATCGAGGGTTATCCCGACATTGACGGCTTATTCCGCGATACGTTAGAGGTGGAGACCGGTCACGCCTTTGGTCACCTCGACTTTTTAAAAGAGGTGGGTGACCCGGTTATCGATGTTCCGTTCGGAAGCACGAAGAAAAAACTTAAGTCGGCCATCGAGGGAGAGACCTACGAGTACACCGAGATGTATCCTGGCTTTGCTAAAACTGTGCGTCAGGATGGGTTTAACGAGTTGGCCGAGTGGTTTGAGACTCTAGCCAAGGCGGAGAAATCGCATGCCGGTCGTTTCACCAAAGGTTTGGAAAAAATTGCTGGTAAGGAGCCCGCTGATGCGGCGAGTTAATTTCTTGCATCCACGTTAGGGCTGGGAGGTCCCTGCCCTAACCTCTGGGGTCAGCACATGAGTTTTGAGTTAGATACCAAATCTTTCTGGGATGCATCCCAGGTCGAGGGGGAGCTTAAGCGCATTTTCGATATCTGTAACGGCTGTCGTCGCTGCTTCAACCTTTGCCCCCCGTTCAATGACCTCTTTAACCGTCTCGACAAAGAGTCGGTAGATGGGGAGGCCGAAAAGCTCGGTCCCGGGGACCTGAGAAGCGTTACCGACCTCTGCTATCAATGCAAGCTGTGCTTTAATCACTGTCCTTACACCCCTCCGCGCCGTTGGGAGGTGGATTTCCCTAGAGTCATGTTGAGGTCCAAGGCGGTCCAGCCAGTCCCTGCAGGATCGCTTCTTGGGTCATACAGAGCTGATCGGGCGCCTGGGGAGTTTTTTCGCCCCCTTGGCCAACTGGGCCCTCCGTAATCCCTTCAACCGTTGGATCATGGAAAAGGTCTTGGGGATCCACCGAAACCGGATACTCCCCACTTATGCCTCAGAGAGCTTCCGTCGTTGGTTCGACAAGCGAGTCATGAAGAGTGGCGCGGAGGGTGGAAAGAAGGTCGCCCTCTTCTATACCTGTACCGTGAATTTCAACGAACCGGACGTAGGAAAGGGCTGTGTGAAGGTATTGGAAAAAAGTGGGATCCAAGTCGCATGTCCGGAGCAGCGGTGCTGTGGTATGCCGTTTCTTGACGGGGGTGACATCGAGGCGGCGAAAAACAGCGCGAGGGCAAACGTCGAATCCCTCATTGCCTTGATCGAAGGAAGCCATGACGTCGTAGTTCCAGGTCCGACCTTCAGTTACATGCTTAAACGCGAGTATCCTATACTCCTTGATGGGAGTGCGGTTCAGAGGGTCGTGGCAAGGACCTTTGACATTTGCGAGTATCTCATGGCTCTCCATAGTCAGGGGAAACTCGACACCCATTTTGTCAGAGGGGTAGGACGTGTGACCTACCAGATCCCTTGCCACTTGCGCGCTCAAAATCTTGGCTACAAATCCCGCGACCTGATACAGCTCATCCCCGACACCACCGTTCCTCTCATCGAAAAATGCTCGGCTATTGACGGAACATGGGACCTGAAACGACAGTACTACGACCTCTCCCTGAAAGTGGCTGAACCGCTCTTACGAGATATTCGTGAGAGCCAACCTGATTTGACGGTGTCGGACTGCCCCTTGGCAGGCCTCCAGGTCGAACAGGGGTTGGGACAAAGACCTCTACACCCAATCCGGGTTCTAGAGCGTGCCTACGGTCTCGAGGGGAAGAGGCCGGGATGAAGAGAGTCGGCCTGGATGACTTAATGGGCCTGCCTGCTTACGAAAAAGTCCGCTCTCAATTCCGTCAGGAAATTATCGAGTTTAAGAAGAACCGTCGCCTGCCGGTCGGTGACCGTATCTCCTTGGTGTTTGAAAACAGAAGAACCGTTGTTTTCCAAATCCAGGAGATGATGCGGGCCGAGAAGATTGCAGATCCTGATAAGATCAGGGAGGAGGTGGATGTTTACAACACCCTGATTCCCGACTCTAACGAGCTCAGCGTGACTTTATTGATCGAGATGGAGGAGCAGACTAAGATCCGCGAGCATCTCCTCAAATTTTTAGGCATTGACGAAACAGTTTATCTCAAGATCGGGGCGCATCATAGTATCCGGGCCATGTTTGAAAAGGGGCATAGCAAGGAGGATAAGATTAGTGCTGTGCAGTATGTGCCATTCCGTTTGAGCTCGAAAGCGCGAGATGACTTTATCGAAGGGCAAGGAAAAATCTTGGTCCTCATCGATCATCCCAATTACCAAGCCCAGGCAAAGATTTGGGAAGAGATGAGGAAATCTCTAAGCCAGGACCTCATGGAGTAAATGTCCGTGACTGAAAGTAAACGTAGACGTACGAGGCAGCTTCACGTGATTTGGCAGGCCATCAAGGGGGAGACCTCCCATCCAACAGCCGACCAGATTTACGAAAAGGTGCGGAGCACGATCCCCAACATCAGTCTAGGAACGGTCTATCGGAACCTCCAGAAGCTCGTCGCTGAGGAGAAGCTCCGGGTGCTTACCCTAGGACGGGTGCAGCATTTTGATCCCCTCATGGATTGTCACCAGCACTTTATCTGTGAGAGGTGTGGTCTGGTGCATGATGTTTTTGTTGACAACAAAAAAGAGGTTCTCTCCTCCCTCCCCCAGGAAGGTTTTACGGTGACCTCCCACCAGTTGGCAATTTACGGCACTTGTAATTATTGCTCTGATTAGGGGTCGGAAATAAACAGGGTGTTGAAAAACTCTCTTTTCAGGCCGGTCAAAAAGGTCCCAGTCAAGATAGTCGCGAGGCGCGCGATTATCGTAACTCGTGGTCGTGGACCGTGTTCATAAACGAGCACGAAAACCGAACGCGATCACGAATGAGAGCGAGGTGGTCGAGTGCAAGGCCGCAGATGGGCCTTTTTCAACGGTCTGTAAACTTCTCGCTGACCTAGAGGAGAGGAGATGGATGAGATCAACATTCCTCCCAATTCCCAGAAGAGACTCATACAGCTCTCCCGCCAAACGCTGGAGACTTTTGTCTGCGGGTGGAGCAGGCAAATTGATAAGATCGAAGATCCCTATCTTTTGACCTCTAATTACGGCGCCTTTGTAAGTCTGCATAAGGGAGGAGATCTAAGAGGATGCATTGGGACCTGTTTCCCCACTCGCCCACTGTGTGAAACGGTCGTTGAGATGACCCGGGCGGCTGCCTCCCGGGATTACCGCGTTGCCCCGATCAACCAGAGCGAGTTGCCCGACATTCATATTGACATTTCCGTTCTAACCCCCTTGCAACTCGTGCACGACCCGCTCTCCCTAGAAGTTGGAAAACATGGCCTTCATGTATCGAGTGGAGAGAAACAAGGAGTCTTGCTCCCTCAAGTGGCTATCCAGTATGGCTGGAATTTAAAAACATTTCTGTCCCAGACCTGCCTCAAGGCAGGCCTGGAAAAAAATGCCTGGAAGCGACCGAATACCATAATATCGTCTTTTACCGCGCTGATCATTGAGGAGCAAAAATGAAACGGGACGGCTTCATACGTTTGCTTGTGGGAGTTCTCCTCCTCTCAATCAGCCGCGTGGCCCTTTTCAACAGACTCTAAATGGTTTTACATCGAATCCCTTTAATGTTATAAATTTTAACTCAGGTTTTTTGCTCGGTCGGGTGTTTTATGAATCCGAGAGAAGTTAATTTCTTCCGTCGGCTTCTAAGACGACGCATAGAGGATCTCCTTTCCGAGGCAGGCAAGACGGTTGAGGGAATGGACGAAGAGGAAAGTTTTCCTGACCCTGCGGACCGTGCCTCTTTGGAGGCAAATCGCAATTTCACTCTTCGCATCCGTGATAGGGAGCGCAAGCTTATTCTCAAGATCCAAGAGGCCTTGAGCCGGTTGGATAAAGGGGAGTACGGGATTTGCGAGGCGTGTGATGAAAAGATTGGCATTGCCCGTTTGAAGGTCCGTCCCGTAACCACGCTCTGCATTGATTGCAAGTTGAGTCAGGAAGTCGAAGAGAGAAAATACAGGGGTCTAGTCTAGCTCTCCTCCTTTTGCATGAAGATTAAAAAAGCAGTTATTCCGGTGGCGGGGTTAGGCACCCGTTTTCTCCCGGCCACGAAGACTGTCCCTAAGGAGCTTTTCCCCATCGTTGATATCCCCACAGTTCAGTATGTAGTTCAAGAGGCGGTGGAGTCGGGAATCCAGGAGGTTATTTTTGTAACCGGAAGGGGGAAGGACATCATCGAGGATCATTTTGATGTGGCCCCAGAACTGGATCACCTGATGGAGGAGCGGGGAGAGACAAAAATGTTAAGAACCCTCCAGCAGATCGCTGAGATGATCGAGATAGTCTCCGTGAGACAGAAAAGGCCAATGGGTCTGGGGCATGCAGTCCTTTGTGCCCGGGATTTGGTGGGAGACGAACCTTTTGCCGTCTTACTTGCAGACGACTTGATCGATGCTCAGATTCCTTGCATACGACAGCTTCTCAACGTTTTTGAGGAGAAGAAAGAGTCTGTGGTTGCCCTCATGAGGGTACCTCAGGAGGAGATCCATAGATACGGGGTGATCAGGGGAAAAGAGCTCGAATCCAGACTTTATACCATTCAGGACATGGTGGAAAAGCCCGCAGCTAAAGACGCACCCTCTCAATTAGCCATCATCGGCCGCTATGTTCTGCGGCCAGAAATATTCGCTCTGCTGGAAAAAACTCTCCCCGGGAAGGGCAGTGAGATCCAACTAACAGATGGTCTCTTGCAACTAGTCAGGGAAAGAGGGGTCTATGGATATGAGTTCGTGGGAGACCGATACGACGTGGGCGATAAGTTAGGTTTTATACAGGCAAACGTGGCCTATGCGCTTAAAAGACCTGAACTGGAGGAAAAGGTTAGAGACTATCTACGAACAAGGATAAGTGAAAAGTGACCTGTGTGGGGCCGTAGCTCAGTTGGGAGAGCGCTAGAATCGCACTCTAGAGGTCGTCGGTTCGATCCCGATCGGCTCCACCATTCTTGAGGTCGGTCTGAGACTGGCCCTTTATTTTTTCTATTGAGGAGGCATTTCTTTAGTTATGCATACGGACTTTTAGCCACGGGTCAGACTTTCCCAGCTATTGATGAGTTTCTTTAACCTCCCACGCCTTGTTTCCACAATTTCCACCGTCTGTTTGAGCGCCATGCGTCTCTCTCTCTTGCTGCAAGGAGGCCCTTCTTTTCTTGGATCTCGGAACTCAGCTTTTTCGACTCTACCGACATTTTTTCTTGAAGCCTCTTGATCTCTTCCTCTTTGGCTTGAACCAGAGAGCCTCTTTCTATTAGCTCCCCATTGTGGAGCTCCAGAAGCTCATCTTTTTCTCTTACCTGATTTTGCAAATCACGGATCTCCCCACGGAGACTTTCTTCCAACCCGTTGATGACAGACCCCTTTGGATAGAAGGCCCCCTCTTTCTCCTGAAGCTGAGCCCCTAGAGCAGCTATCTCCGCCTGGAGACTCCCGTTAATCTGCTTGGCCTGCTTGGTAACGGATTCCATCTGCGCTATCCGCTCCCCACGGTTCCCTATCAGGGACCTGAGATCCTTAAGCTCCCCTTCACGGGCCCCTAGAAGCCCCTCTCTCTCTCTTACCTGATTCTCTAAATTATGGATCTTTACACTCAGACCCTCTCCCAGCCCTTTGAGCAGCCCCATCTGGGACTTGAGATCCTCGAGCTTTCCATCATTGACCTCCAGTAGCCCCTCTCTCTCCCTTAACTGATTTTCTAAATCGTGGATCCTTACACTCACACTCTCCTCTACCCCTACCGGCAGATCTACCTCAGCCTTGAGATCCTTAAGCTCCCCTTCACGGAACCCTAGAAGCCCCTCTCTCTCTCTTACCTGATTCTCTAAATTATGGATCTTTACACTCAGACTCTCTTCCAGCCCTTTGATGTCAAAGCCCTTGGCCTGTAGGGCCTCCTCTTTCTCCCTAAGCTGAGCCCCTAGAGCAGCTATCTCCGCCTGGAGACTCCCGTTAATCTGCTTGGCCTGCTTGGCTCGCTCGGCCTCACTGCCAGCCACTGCCTCTGCCTGCTTGGTAACGGATTCCATCTGCGCCATCCGCTCCCCAAGAGTTTCCATCTGGAACTTGACATCCTTAAGCTCCCCTTCACGGACCCCTAGAAGCCCCTCTCTCTCTCTTACCTGATTCTCTAAATTATGGATCTTTACACTCAGACTCTCTTCCAGCCCTTTGATGTCAAAGCCCTTGGCCTGTAGGGCCTCCTCTTTCTCCCTAAGCTGAGCCCCTAGA
>JAPUHZ010000264.1 GCA_027297485.1 Deltaproteobacteria bacterium | reverse complement strand
TCGGCACTCTCAATTTACAAGTCACGAGGCTCTATGGGTTCCCTGGTGGTACGGCCTGCGAGTTTGCAATCCTCCTTATAGAAGTTTTCTCGATCCACTTAGCCTTGTGGGTCACCCCACAAACCGGATCTTTGCTACCAGGGTGTACCGATAATTCCCCGGACCGGACTTTAACCGGCAAGTTGCACCGCTTCCTCGGCATACGGTCAGGCTTCATTTTTTGATAAGCCATTCTGCTCGCTGCTGAAAAAATAGAAAGATTGGTGTACAGTGGCGACTATGCCACGTACAGCGCAAATGGGCTCAGTGTCTCCCAGGGAGCTTGAATACTATCGCGCCCATTTCCTTGAAGCGATCCGGGAAGATGGCGTGGTCTGTCTGGAATGCGGCACAATTCACCGCGCCCTCGGTCTGCATCTACGCCTCAAACATAGCATGGAGGTAGATCCTTACAAGCAAGCCTGGGGTTACAACCGCGAGACCGCGCTCATGATCCCGGCCCTCGTGCAGGCGTATAGGGAAAGAGCCTTGGCTATGGATCTGTACTCCAAGAGCCCACCCGACGCGTTCTTAAAAGCCCAAGAGGCTTCCCGGCGATATCCTCGTAGCTATCGGCGGGAGGCAAGGCTAAAAAATGCCGCTAAAGTGCGCGAGCGCATAGCGGCAGGATGGCGCGTGGCGGCACGGAAAAAAGTGGAAGATGAGACGCTTCGAGCAGTAGCAGCAGAAGGTTTAACCATGAAGGAGATCGCTACACGGTTGGGGCTGAGGAACGCTCCATACTTACGCGGCCGCCTCATCGCCTTGGGGTTGCAACCTCCTCTGCAACGCCCGGTACCCACTGCCGAGCTCCTGGCCTTTCGGGAAGCTGGCCTCTGGCCGAGTGAGATCGCAGCCCGTACGGGGATGACGGTGAACGCTGTCTCCCAGCGCTTTGAGAAACTCCGGCGACGTGGCATCGAAGTCCCTTCGCCACCTGGTTGCCCGCCAAATGGCAGGCGACGCGTCAGCGACGAGCAGCTTCTCGAACTTGCCCAAGCAAGGCTGAGAATTAAGGAGATCGCCGCTAGGGTGGGGATCTCCTACCCGGGTGTCCGATACAGGCTTAGGACCTTAATGCAGCGCGGTCTCCTTCAGCCCAGCCCTCGTGCCCGGAGCAGAAAATCACAAATGGAAGCCTAGCCTGTAGGAGGCCATGTGGAGACCCTCGGAGTGCACCTCTTCCCGTTTAAAATTGCGCCTTAACCAGTCATGCTAACAGCTGGAAGGTGATCAGCCGTTTATCTGAAGGCTCTACCATAAGACCCAAATTTGGATCTTCTGGAGAGGAAATTCGGAAATTCGTGGCAGGCTTCATTTTATTGATTTAATTCATCTATCTACTCCGCCTTGTGGATTTACCCAAGGCGATCAGAAACATGACGTTCTTCCCTGCTGCGTGGGGCGAGAAAAACTCCGTCACATCGTCATCGAAAAAAGTAAGTCCTGAAGCCCCGAGGCGCAGGGCATAGGCCAAAAGGTAAAGCTTGCCGCCAGTAATGCTGGCCTCGAGCTGGGCTGCGCGATAGCCCCGATTGCCGAACCGCTCCAGAATAGGGTTCAGATCCGCTAGGAAAAAAACATCAACGCTGGCATCAGCAGGAATATCCTGTCCCAGTCCAAGGTGCTCTGCCTCTCGCCGAAAATGTCCTTCCGTAAGCAGCTCAAGCGCTAGCCTGTCCCGATGAAACACGTAGGCACCGGCCGGCAGATCGTCAACTGCGTGGATAATCAGGTAGAGGTCGTTAAGTGGCGCAGCCCCAGGATCGAGGAAATCTGCCGCGATCCCACGAGTTGCTCGGTCAAGCATAGTGGAGAGCTGGGTAAAGGTGATCGAATCGTGGGAGAACTGGCGGGTGGAGCCACGCCGTAGGATGACCTCCTCAATCGTATCCCGAGGGATTTCATGGTCGCCTAGTGGCCGAAGCGGGAAGAGATGTCCTTTTGAGCTGGCCTTCAAGGTCGAACCTTTAGGCTCAGACAAGCTGGCAGCCGGAGGTTGCCCGCGCCAGGCTGCTACCTCCTCCTCGCTCTCCAAAGACGAAGCCTCATGCATGTCCCGGATCGCTGGATAATCAACCTCTCTTTTTGAAAGCGGCACGGTCTCGAGTGTAAGCGGCTTAACCTCCGGAGAGGCTCCAGGCCCCATAGCCGGGGCATCTCCCAGCGGAACAAGGGTGAGCGCTCCCTCCCGTTTGGTGTCGAGGCCCAGTAGCTGGCACACCTCGGTATCTTTGAAGCCGACAATGACCCGCGCCGCCACGTTACGGCTGGCTGCAGCCGCTAACAGGTTAGCCAAAATTGTGCCGTTGTCCCAGTAACAGTGCCGATAAGCCCTGGCCTGGTATTTCCAGGCATTGCGCCAGTAAGTTGAGGCGCAGATGACAATGGCGGGTGCGCTGACGACTGGAGATTCACCCCCAGTCGCACGGGCGAGAATAGCCCGATGATCTCCCATACGCAGCCTCCTCAGGGCAAAGTCATGGGGCCCAAAGTGATACACGCCTGCAACCAAACCCGGCAGGTCGCTGCAGACAAGGTACAAATCAATGTGATAGAGCGCCCCAGTGCAGGCCGCCGCCCGATATAAGATCTCCCCTCCAGGATGGCGCCTGCGTTTGGTGATGCCGGCGGATAGAAAGAGGATTTCCGCGAGTGTTTCACTCTTGAGAACGAGGTGACCGTCTGGATGGGCACTCGTGGACGAAATCGCCGAAAGCGCAGCTAGTCCCGAAGACGAGAGGTGTTGCGGTAGAGGAATAGGCTCTAGCTTGGAATAGATTTTGAAGGGAATCGGCCGGGTTTCCCAGTCCAGGTAGTGCGGGTTCGTGCGGATGCTCTCGTAGGAGTGCTTGGTTCCATTATGGTAAGCCCATGCGGCCTGAAGGTCACAGTTCTTCATGAACATGCTCCTCTCCTCTTAGCAAAACGAGCCAATCTCAAGGCTCTACTAACCCCTCCAAAACCACTACCAAGAATTTCCCTATAGGGAGAGGATGAGGAGAGTCTCTGAGCAATACAGTAACTCAAGTAACTATTGAGATTCTCCTTCTAGCTCACTGTAAATACGAGAGAAGTTCTTAGCCTGGTTGCCAAAGCGTGCTCAAGGGGAATGTTGCTGCGGATGTCAGTACTCGGTGGGCAAGGCTATTTTTCGCAGGCCGCTTTGAGCAGCGGGGTAAGTTCCCCCCGGTCGTGCAGTTCATGGAGGATGTCACAGCCGCCGATAAATTTGCCGTTAATAAAAACCTGCGGAATGTTAGGCCAGTTAGAATATTGCTTAATCCCCTCTCGAATGGCCGGATCGGCTAACACGTCCACGCTCTCGAACGAATAACCGTAAGACCGTAGGATCTCCACCGTGTGAGCCGAGAAACCACATTGGGGAGAATCCTGGTTCCCCTTCATGTAAACAATCACGGCGCTTTTCTTCACTTGCTCACCGATTTTGGTCAGGATATTGTCTGCCAGTTTCAAGCCTCCTTTTTATCCGATTCCC
Source organism: Deltaproteobacteria bacterium (assembly GCA_027297485.1). Next base: position 3,252 of record JAPUHZ010000264.1, on the reverse strand, counting down.
CAAAACGTCTCCATCGATTTGAAGAGCGCAGTTTTCTAAGGACCGTTGCCTCAATTTGACGCACCCGCTCACGGCTTATAAAAAATTTCTCTCCCAACTCCTTCAATGTATAATCGCGGGGCTCACCTATCCCAAAACGCAAACGAACCACCTTTTCCTGCCTCGGCGGTAAGGTGGCGAGGACTTTCTGTATGCGCGCCCGGAGGTCTGTCTGGACGGCTGCCTCCGCGGGCTTGGGGATATGCCTGTCCTCAGCAAAATCGGTGAGGCAGCTTTCTCCCTCATCTCCAATAGGGGCCTCAAGAGAGGCGGGCTCCCCTACGATTCTGATAATCTTCTGGACCTTTTCCAAGGGCAGGTCCATCTCGGCCGCGATCTCCTCGGGGAGAGGTTCCCGCTTCAGTTTATCAAGAAGATACCGAGATGCGCGGCTCAATTTGTTCCTGTCCTCAATCACGTGGACAGGGATACGGATCGTACGCGCTGAATTGTGAATCTCCCGCGTGATGGACTGGCGAATCCACCAACTCGCATAAGTGGAGAATCTAAATCCACGCCGATAGTCGAATTTCCCCACGGCCTTCATCAGGCCCATGTTTCCGTCCTGGACAAGGTCTAAAAACTGAAGGCCGCGATTCGTGTACTTTTTCACAATATTGACAACCAGACGCAGATTGGCTTCTGTTAGTATCTTTTTGGCCCGGGCCGCCTTGAGATCTCCCTCGATGACGGACTGCACCCGTTGCTTGAGTTCGTGGGCCGCCATCTCCGTCTCTTTTTCGATTCCCAAAATCTCGGAAAGGATCCTTTCGTGCTCTTTCCTCTTCCGAGTGACCTGAATTTTCTGTTTACACTCGACCAAGCGGGCATAAGATCTCTTGAGCTTCTCGGCCATTTCCTCGATATGAGACTTTGAAAGCCGGAGATCATTCAGTGCCTGGAGGATTTGCCCCTTTCTCCTTGAAAGATCTTTTTCCAGCCGAACTCGACTTTGTCTTGATAGCCTTTTCTTTTTTAGCTCTCGGTGCATCGCATCAAGATTCGGACCCAAACGGCGGAGTTTCGCGATCCCTTTTAGAAACCGTTTCTGGTGAACGCCCTCCTTAAGCGACTCTTCATCCACTTCCGTATCCCTAAGGATATCGCACACGTTCAATTCACCTCTTTCAACCTTCTCGCCTAGCTCAACGATATAGCGCAAAGCGATAGGAGATGAGAGGACTGCTTCTAAAACCTGAGACTCTCCTTCTTCCATCTGTTTGGCTAGCTCCACCTCATCCTCCCGAGTCAATAGAGGAACAGAGCCGATTTCTCGAAGATACAATGCAACCGGATCACTGCTCTTCGCTATCTCCTCTTTCTCAACCTCAGCCTCTTCCTCCTCACCCTCATGAACGAGCTCCTCCGTCGCCAAGAGATCCTGCTGATCCTCCATCTCATCGATTGCCATATCATGAAGCTGATTCACATCACCCGGCAAAACATCTTCGGAAACCCTATCGGTGGTCTCTTCATGTTTAAATGCTCTTTTCATGTCTTTCTTTGTCCGTCCTTGCCCTAAGGGATAACTCCTCACATTTTAAGTTCGACTTCACAAATATCCGCGTAAAATTTTTCCTCCTACTCGTATTCAGCCGCTGTCTTAGCTGTAAACCACGAAAAGAGGAGGACGTTACTCCATGCCAAGCTGAAGCTTTGCCGCCTCGGACATCTTGGACGGCTCCCAGGGGGGATCCCAAACGACGTCGACCGTGGCGTCTGTTACGCCAGGAACGCCCTTTGCCTTAGCTTGCACTTCCGCCGGCAATGATTGCGCTGCCGGACAATTGGGCGAGGTGAGGGTCATCTTGATTCCGACCGCACCTGAAGGGTCCACCTTGATCTCGTAAATCAGTCCCAGTTCGTAGATATTGACTGGGATCTCCGGGTCAAAACAGGTGCGCAGAGCATCAGCAACCTCTGCCTCGATAACAAGGGCATTTAGGGTCTCCATACGTCTTCCTTTCAGTGATTAGTGCCGTCACACCATCCCAAGCTGGACCTTCGCCTCTCGGGATATCCTGCTCTGATCCCAAGGGGGATCCCAGACCAGCTCGATCTCAACCTCCTTGATTCCAGGCAAGCCAATAATTCTATTTTGCATCTCCGATTTCAGCACCTCGCCCATGCCACAGCCTCGAGCCGTCAACGTAAATTTGACCTCCGCCCTGTTTCCACCCGTTGCGAGAGGAGTAACCTGACAATGATAGACGAGGCCGAGGTCAACGATATTGACGGGAATCTCGGGATCGAAACAGGTCTTGAGTTCATCCCAGACAATTTTCTCAACTTCCTGAGGTCCTTTGGCCGCAGCGGAGCTTTCGGATCGTAAGGCGGCATCGGTCTGTAATCCTAGGGCATCGGCATCTTTACTTGCGATACGGGCCATAGAACCTCGGTCCGTCATCACGGTGTAACTGCCACCCAAGGACTGGGTGATCCATACTTGGCTGCCCGCGGAAAGGCTGAGTTTGTCACCGTTCGGAACCATGACCGCTTCACAATCCCGGGTCAGTGTTATCGGTCCGTTGCCTTTCATAATTTGATCTCCTTCTCTCTCGCTTCGGGTCTGATTACTTACTCCGTCGACGCCGTTTCCCCCTCTCCCTTGAGTGCAGCATTAAACGTGTGCCATGACAGGCTCGCACATTTCACCCGAGCGGGAAATTTACATACACCTGAAAGGACCGCTACTTTTCCAAGTTCCTGGGAATCGACCTTCGGATCCTGTTCTCCTGTAAGCATCTTATGAACGTTGTCGAAAAGAAGTTCCGCCTCGGCCATTGTCTTACCCTTCAAGCTCAAAGTCATGATCGAAGCCGACGCCTTGGAGATCGCGCAGCCCGAGCCTTGAAAGCTGATCTCCTTGATCACGTCGTCCTCCAGCTTGACGTAAACAGTGACCCGATCGCCGCAAAGAGGATTATAGCCTTCGGCCCTTCGAGTCGCGTCCTCCAGCTTGTGAAAGTTGCGCGGGCTCTTATTGTGGTCGAGTATGACCTGCTGATAGAGTTCGCTTAAATCCGACATTAACGAAACACCCGAATAACTTCATGAGTGGCTCTGACAAGGGCATCGATATCCTCTTTTGTATTATAGAGAGAAAATGAGGCCCTGGCCGTAGCCGGCACTCCGAACCGCTGCATCACCGGCATAGCGCAATGATGACCTGCTCGGATAGCAACCCCTTCCTGGTCGAGGATCGTACCGATG
>JAPUHZ010000263.1 GCA_027297485.1 Deltaproteobacteria bacterium | reverse complement strand
AGACGTGCTCGGGTTTTACCCGAATAGTCACTTGCAGAACCACCATGGATGCACCTCCGATTGAGGCTAAGAGTATGCAATAAGGTGCAGGTATGTCAACTTGCTAGAGGTTTTGGGCCTTATGATGTCGGGCCTGATATTTGAAATTTTGAATGAATATCGCCTGTCTCGCTTTTCCTCCAACCCTCTGCCAAGATCAAAGATCCGACCCTCATTCCAGTCAGAGAGCCTGAAAATCCGATATCAAATTTTAAGATCCTCAGGGGGGTTGACGGAAACTACGTCGAAGGCGTTCAGCGTGCACGCGAGCATAGCGTAGTAGCCGATTGTGGCGGTTAGTTCGACCAGACCTCCTACGTCGAGACGGGCAAACAATGCCTGAAATGTCGGCTCGCTCACCCGGTGGGAACGTAACAGTTCTTGGGCGTAGCTTATGATCTGTGCATCTTCAGATGAGAAGTTCTCGGTCCCTTTGCGTTGATGGATTAATCGGATCGTTTCCAGCGGAATCCCGGCCTTCTGCGCGTGCGTCACATGGGCCGCCCATTCGTGCTTGCACTCCAGCTCCCGCGCTGTGGCCAGCGCGGCCAATTCGATGATCTTGGGGTCCAACCGCGATTCGAATCGAAGGTAGCTGCCCAGATGGGCCGTTCGTTCTGCAATCTCCGGACTGTGCAGCAGGGCCAAGAAAGGTCCACCTACTCGGCCGCGGCTCTTCGCAATCGCGTCGTAAAGGGCCTGGTGCTCCGGTGGCAGAAGTTCTTTTTTGTCGATCATGGGGATACGGGTCATGGTTCCTCCTTTGGGGAACAGGCTCAAATCATTCACTATGACATTTGCCTCACTTCGAAATCCTCAATTCATTTCCCTCGCTCAGAATCATGTCCCATTCTCTCACTGAATGTCAAAGGTAGGATGCAACCCGGTTTTTAATCTGCAAGCCGAACATTAAGAGTTGCAGGTGTCAACTTACGAGGGAACAGGGTGAAGTTTCTCTTGAGAAAGAAATCGTGGTACCCTCGGCTGGTCGCCTCGTGCGGCTCTAGGACAACCCCGAGGGAACGAGAAAAAAGATCCGAAAAAGACTGAGGGAATAAATAATTTTCCGGCCGTATATTGGGTTAATCCGCGTGGCTCCGTAGGGTTAGAGATTCCTGGTATCAAATTATATCGACCACGGGGTTTGAAACCCTGCGGTCGGCCCAAGGGAAGATCTATGGGGGAAGAGCTGCCGCTTCTCCCCTTTGGAAACCCCATTGGTTATGTACCCGCGGCAAACCGCGGGGTAGTCTAATAAATCAAATCGAGGACGTGCCAAGAGTAAGGTGCCCGTAAAAAATGAGATGTCAAACAAAGAAAACCGAGCAGAGGCAGATGATCAGAGCCAGCGTTACTCTGGGGCGCCTCTTTGTTGAAAACGGGGTCTTCCTTCGAGGGTGAAGGTTGACGGCTGAGTACTTTGCTTTCCAGGCGGCTTTTTGTTTTGCCGTCTCCCACATCCTTATTCGGCGCGGGATGGTCAATTCCAATGCGATCACAGCCTCCTTTATCTCTCTCACCATGTCGGCATTGCTTCTCTGGTCTCTTGTGCCGTTTCTTGTTCCCTTATCCGCTTTTTGGACCCCTGCGATTTGGTATTTTATAGTGGCAGGTGTTTTTGCGCCGGGTCTGGGCCGGACTCTGAACTTCATAGGCATCGAACGCATCGGCATAGCACGATCGGTGCCGATTGTGAATTCTTCTCCGATATTCGCTTCTATTTTCGCAGTGTTCTTTCTGGATGAAGTATGGGTATCTCAGAACATTCTGGGGACTTCTCTTGTTATTCTCGGAGTAGTGATTCTTTCCTCGATAAAACCGGCGGGGGGTCCATGGCGCAAGATGGACGTGATCTACCCGGTCCTGGGCGCCGTTTCCTTCGGCATCTCAGCCAATTTGAGGAAAGCCGGCCTCTTAGTGGACAATATTCCGCTTATGGCAGCAGCGGTCACAGCTGCTACCGCATTCCTTTTTTCTTCTGTATTGCTCCAGCTGAAGGGAGGTAGGCAGGTTTTCAAATTGCCACGGACTAGTCTTGCCTGGTATTTCACCGCCGGATTGTTCAACACGGCGGCGATGCTGTCGGTTTTCCATGCCCTGGGCTCCGGCAAGGTAGTTATCGTCGAACCACTGATTGCTTCGAACCCAGTCCTTTCGATCGCATTAACTGCTATCTTCCTCAAGGATTTAGAGGCAATCTCTATTCGCGTTATGATAGGGGCAATATGTACGGTGGCAGGAACGCTTCTCGTGGTGACAGTTTAGCTACCGTCGAGCATAAGGGGGGTCGGGAATAATTATATCCCGCTAATGCAAAAATCTACCCATCGTACGGACCAGGGTCCTCGTAGTAATGCTGATAGTACCAGTCCGCTATCTCCCGTCCGGTTGTGCGCCAGACACCCTCATGGGAACAGATATACTCTAACGCCTTATCCAGATATTTGATCCGGAATGGGAGCCCGCTGATAAAGGGATGTAAGGGTAAGGCCATGACCTTTGCATTTTCAGCCGCCTCACGGTAAAGCACGTCAAATTGATCGCATACCATTCGATAATATGCCTCTGGTGTATGATGCTGATGCACGTAGATACCAATATCGTTGACCCCCTGCTGATACGGCATCGCAAGCATGCGTCCGCTTTTGACACGCATCGGTATCGGCTGATCGTCACATCCCCAGTCACACACGTACTCGAACCCCTCGGCTGAAAGGTGATCGGGTGTGTTATAAGTCTCCGCCAACCCCGGTCCAAGCCAGCCCTTTGGGGCCGTCCCAACCGCGGCCGTGATTGTTTCTTTGACCTGCCGGATTATGTTCCGCTCCTCTTCGAGCGGGTACTGATTCAACCGTACATTGTTGGTGAGACCGTGCCCCAGCCATTCCCAGTTTCGTTTTTTCCCCTCCGCTATAATCTCAGGCTGATCTTGGCACACATCCGAGTTGAGCAGGACGCTTGCCCTCATTTCGTATTTATCGAAAACCTCCATCAGTCTGAAGACTCCGACCCGGGATCCGTAATCCCGCAGTGAGTAGGCTTGGACATCGGGAAGGGGCATCCCGGGCGCGCCGGGAAGGGGTTTGTCGAGGTAGAAAAATTCGATATTAGGACCAACCCAGAAGGCAAGCCTGGCCCCACCCGGCCACTCCAACTTTTTACGTTTACTGATGGGCTGATAATCGTAACGATTCTTGACCATGAGTAGACCCCCTACTTGATTCCGGGCTTCCCCCGAAGAGAACCACTGTTATCAATTAGTGTTGGCAAAGACTATCGAATCCTTTCCTCCCGCGTCAACCTGATTCCCTGATCTTTGGTTGTTCGGAATAATTTGCAGCTGCATGAAAATGAGATTTGAAGGAAAGGCAGGTACCGATTAGGAGAAGGCTCTATTAGGTCAATCTGATCCGTCTATTGGAATGCGGGATGCCTGTCATGCGAAACAGCGATTTAAATGAGCTTTACGCAGAGCCTGTTTGCGAATTAATATTTTATCAGGACTTTACGGGAGATGTTTTCTACATGCCGGCAGATAAGTGGTTTTTGGTTGGCCGTGGGGGAATTATTTCAGAAAGGTATACTCCTCAAAGATTGTCAAGGTATCGTCCCCTGACTCAATGCCAAACTTAGAATGTGACCCCGGATTCTCATAAAAAGCCAAGGGCAGACTCGATCCCTTTACAACCCTTGCCACCAAAGTACGACCCTAATCGCAATAAGAAGCCCGCCAACAACCGCACGACTTATTAAGACAGGACGTGAACCTCCAGCAAGATAGATGTTAATCCTCTTGTTGGCCTTGCGGGCTTCTATTTCCTGTTTCGTTGGCCGGGCCACCCTCGCTCCTTACGAATCTCGCCCTCTCAAATCCATTTTAACCTTTAATGAACGATAAGCATTTGCCTTTAAAGACCGGCCACCAAGAACCCAAGAATTGCCGAAACAGCTACCCAACAGCCCGCCTTCGAGAACCCCAAGCAACTGCCGCAGGGGCACGCTGGCCGGTCACCCCTCGCGTTAGGAGGAGAGTATCCAACAACATACAAATACGTCAAGCCGATTGACGGGATCCGTAAAGTCTGTAGCCAGGCCTGTCCCACGGCAAAGCGGACCTTAATTTCTTTGCAAGATACTATATAGAAATGTTTTCAGAAAGGTCTTCTCCTGTAAGATTGTCAGGAAATCAAAGCCAGACCCCCGTGGCTATCAAGTATCATGTAAAACGTCTTTGATTTTGTTACAATCGCCGAAGCCAGCGCCTCCTATCGACGGATCAGCGGAGAGAGTCGTGGATCGATTAAGCGTTACAGGTTATCATCGCCGGCCTGCGCATCTGGTTGCCGAACACAAGGGTTTCTTTGCCAAAGCGGGCCTGAAGGTCGAGTTTCACGAGGCGACCTACGCCCCAGACCACAACCGTGGCATGGCCGAGGGCCGATGGGACCTCAGTCTGAGCAGCGCCGACACCATGATCGCTCGGACCACCAGGGACGGCGTCGATTTCCTCCTTTTCATGCAGGCTGAAGAGGGACTCAACGCCAGCCTCGTAGGCCGTCCCGGGATCACTTCCATCGATCAACTACGGGGAAAATTATTAGCCGGGGATCCGGGGGATTCCAATCTCGATCTTATCCGGAAAAAGCTTCTTCGGAGCCATGGGATTTATGAAAATGAGTATCGAGTGGAAATTATCGGCAGCTCCCCGAAACGGTTCGAGGCATTCATGCAAGGAAGGGTGGTGGCCGCCATGCTCACCCCCCCCACGACAGAAAAGGCTTTGGCCAGCGGCGGTGTCCTTCTGGCAAAAGCCGAGGAATACGTTCCTCAATGGCCTCTGACCTGCGGATGGACTCTCAGAAAATGGCTTGAGAGTCATCGAGAGTTGGTCGTCCGCTTCATTCGCGCCTGGGTTGAGGCCACGGATTGGCTTCTTCAGCCCGAACACCGCGAGGAAACACTACAACTCATTATGGAAAAAGAGCACCTCAACCGGGATAGGGCGGATCATACTTATCAAAGGGTCGTGCCTAAGGCGCGCATTAATCCCGTCGCTTTGCGTAAGGTCCTGGAGTTACGCATCGAGATGGAAGTATACCCACCTCCGCATAGCCCTCCTGAGCGTTTCTATGATACCAGCTATTGGTGCGAGGCAACCGGACTTCCTCCGCCATAACCCGCAGGTTGGCCAAAAGGGACTCCCTGAGTCATTTCTGCTCCCTTACAGAATTGTCGGGGAGCCTGTTTTCTTCTAAGAGGGGGCACTCTGAACTATTGTCCTAGCGTTCTTCCGGGCCAGCCCGGGCTTGACCCCTTTTTCATGTTACCTGACCCCGCGCCCGCTCGGGTCTCTCTTCCATAAGATAGTCGAGACATAGAAGTCTACCCCCACTGACCTTTGTTTTTTGCCGCCCTTTTCTGCTACTATTTGTGGCCATGGATTCCCTAGTTATACAAGGCCTCAGCAAGAGATTCGATTCGGTTGTCGCGGTAAACGAGGCGAACCTGAACGTTCGCGCCGGGGAGCTCCTCGTCATCATCGGGGAGAGCGCGTGTGGCAAGACCACGCTGCTGCGCCTTATTGCAGGATTGGAAGACCCGGACAGCGGGCTCATCTTCATTGGCGGAGCACCGGTCAATGACATTCCTGCTGGACAGAGGGATGTGCAGATCATCTTCCAACATTTCGCCCTATGGCCGCACATGAAGGTTTACGATGACCGCAGATACTCAAACATGAGCTTCCCCTTGAGGGTCAGAAAATGGGCCAGAGAGAAGATACGTGTACACATCCGTTCACTCGCCAATGGCCTACTGATCCACGAGGATCTCTTTCGGAGGAAACCCGACACGCTGTCCGGTGGAGAGAAGCAGCGCGTCGCCATGGGTAGGGCCATGGTGACAGCGCCACGGATCCTCCTTATGGACGAGCCCCTGAGCAACCTCGACCCGATCATCCGAGCCGATATGCGACATGAAATCCGTAGCTACCACGAGAACCACCGGCTGACCACGATATATGTGACGCACAACCTTCCGGACGGCATCGACCTCGGAGATCGAATAGCCGTAATGCGCGACGGGCGCTTCGAACAGGTCGATACCGCAAAAAACCTAAAGGAAAACCCGGCCAATCAGTACGTGGCCGACTTCTTCAAGCCCGCAGACCTAAGATTCGCGCGGATAAGAACGTGGCGAAAGCATTGATTTCGCCGTAAATCGTAGAAGAAGAAAAGGTTCCTGGCACCTTATCAGTCTCTTATCAACAATATTTTGGCTAAGGAGATGGGAAAGGCGAGTTGGTCGTCGCTGGACAACAAACAACAAAAGATTTGAGCCCTTTATCCTTCTTTTTTTCAAGGGTCGTGATAGTTGAACTCGTTGTGTTGAATGGTGTTGATGAAGAAGAGGGCCAGAGACCGGCCCACGCTCTTTGCCAGCTCAAGTAGACGAGGAGCAGCCTCGCCCCGCCGAAAGAAAGTTCTACACCTCATTTCCTCGTACTCTTTTATTTCGGGAAGGCTCTCTCCGTAGATAATCGCAGCGTGGTTGCCCATTAAGTTTTGAGGCAGGCTCTGAGCGAGCGGAAGTCCTTGGCCTGCATTGTTTCCGATGAGCACATAATCGACGGAGTCATCGAGCTCTTTCAACGTGGACATGATTCCCTGCAATGAAACCTCGTCCCAGGTTCTCATCTCGACCTTCGTTTGCTCCGCTGTCAAAGGAATCGGGTATCCTTCAGCAACTTGGTAGTTCCCATTGCGCTGAGTTATACGGGCCCAGGGGAGTGGCGGACTTGTGACAAAATGGCCGACCGTCACTTCGTTATCTAAGATCAAGGCTACGAACCGATTAGCCGATAATTGCAGGACTTCCTTTTTCATCTTTCATCCCTCAGCCTCCATCCTTTTTACTACACGGTTCGTTCTTGAAATTAGCGGCTTGCGGGGGACTGGAGAGCCTTGAGCGTCAGGCTTGAGTGGATGGGAGAGAAAGCGGTCTTTACCATATGCGCTCATTGGGGAACGCTAAAATTCAAGATGCGACCCGTTCCCTCTCACAGATGGGCTTTTTTAAACGGTCTGTCAAGCTTTGACCCTAGAGTCTCACTTACTGGCCAACTTAGTGAAGGCACCTTCATCAAGCGCACATAAACGGAACCAGAAGTGGGTACCCGCCCCAATCAGCATTAGAAAAAGTCCCGAAACCAGAAAAGCGATTTCAAAGCCCCGCATCTCCACCAGCCAGCCGACGATCAGAGGCATGAAGAAAGGGGAGAGATTCCAACCCATTCCCGTGGTCGCCATAGCCATTGAGCGGTCGCTGGCTTGGCTCAGCGCCGACGCCTGCACCTGGTACAAAAGATCCATGACTCCGCCTCCTGCCCCCAAAAGAATGATACAAAGACTGAGAAACAAATACCGCTCCAAGTATCCGCTTGCGATCAGACTGACGCCCAAAACAACCATCCCCAGACCATAAAACAATCTCTGTCTCGCAGGAGTAATCCATGCCCCTAAAAGCAGGCCGGTCGCGATGGGGCCCAGGGAGCGCAACGATACGGCTACGCCAATCCACTGCTCCCCGAAATTGAGATGCGCCAGATAGACTGGATAGATAGATATGCACATGGCCAGTGGTAACGCCGCCGCACCCGACGCAGATATGATCAACCAAGTCCGCGAATAACGGAGAAAGTTCCCGACCCCTAGAGTGATTTGCCAAACTGTCCGACCTTTTGGCTTGGCCCCCGGCTGGGAAAGCGCCAAACTTAAGAGTGTGCAGCTGAGCGCCAGACCCGAAAGGATCAGAAAAGAGAGGCCGTAACCGAGAAAAGCCGCCATAACCCCACCCAACACTTGGCCGAGCAATGTCCCAGAGTAATTGGTGGCTGCGAGCTTACCCAGTTTCTTGCCCACATTGGCTCCGGGCAGTTGGGTCGCCAAAGATTGTGCGGGAATCCAGAACGTACTGCGAGAGACATTGGCCACAACGAGAACGATCATGAGAGACGCATATCCCTCCGCTCCAATGAGCATCAGCGCCGCCAGGGTCATCAAAGAGTAACAGCCCTGAAGAACCCCTCGCTCCCCGAAACGATCCGAGAGGGCACCACCTACAAAGCGGACGACTAAAGTCGCCAACACGGGCACGGCTACGATACTGCTTATTTCCAAGATGGAATAGCCTAAGGAAATAGCGTAAAGGGGAACAATAACGTGCATGATGCCATTGCACATGCACCAAAGGGCAGCGCTGCCGAAAAATACGTGGTCGGAGTATTTCTGGCGGAGCGTCATCGTTTCACCACTTCGGAGAAGGAACCTTGACTCCAGCTCTTTAACCCTGTCTGCAGGGTCCACACGAAACCCTCTGCGGCCTGGGTGACTACCCGAGCAAGTTCAATCAATCGTTCCAATGGCTTGGCAGGAAAGTCGCCGCGCCGGGCTAAAGGCTCGACGTCCCTGCTACCTAAATGCCGTAAGGACGTCAATTGGGACGACAATAGAGAGCCATGAATGGATTGTAAAGGGGAGGATATCCCTCTCGCACAATTTCCTTCATGGCAAGAAAATCAGGACTGAAACTCTCGTCTTTTCCAGCCTTGAGCATGCCGTGTAAATCACGTTCTCTGCCGAACTGAGTCAATGCCATATTTCAGAATGCGACCCCAGAAATCTCATAAGGACCCAAGAGCAGACTCGACCCCTTTGACGACCCTTTTGACTTTATTCCATTGACTGGAAATCCCCTGGAAATCAATGGATAGCCGCGATATAAAGTAGAAGAAAAAGATTGAGAGGAATCTTGGATGATGACACCTAAAAGGCTACCGGTTTTTGAGAAATTCATTCAGGAAGTGCGGGCTGCCTGGGCGGAACTGCCAGATACGGAATCACGCATGAAAAAGACTGCCCAGTTGCTGGAAAAGCTGGTGAAAGATCCAACTCTGAGTGAGCATTCCAAGAGCTGGCCTTCAACCGAGGGACATAAAAACCTGATCTTCTACGAAGACCCCGATTACCACTTCGTCATCAACGGAGTCGTGCGCACCCCTGGCCGGAAAGGCGGAATCCACGATCACGCTCATGCCTGGACCGCTTACGGCGTGCTCGACGGTACGGAAAAGCTGGAGCGCTACCGCCGAGTCGACAACGGCCAAAAGGAAGGATACGCGGAGATAGAGCTTGAGAGTATATCCGAAGGTGTGCCCGGCAAGGTGGACCTCGTGCCGCCCTTTGCGATCCATTCCGAGAAATGCGGGCCGGCAAGGTCCGTTGCGGTCATTGTGCGCTCCGAGCGCCTGGTAGGCAAGACACTTCAAGGTCGTTATGACCCTGAAACCCACAAATACCACCAGGGCCAGGGCCCGACTCAGGTGCCGTTTGAAATTTGCTGAGCATGGTGGCTTGAGTCAAAACCCAGGCTGTCAATCTACCTAATTCGCGCCTACGGTCTGGCAAAATTCCACCACTTTACGACAGCAATTCATCTGAACACACCAAAATCCAATGGGTGCCCCACCCGCTACACCAACTGTAACTGATCCATAGGAAGCTTCTCACCTTGGCAAGATGGTGATAGAAGATAGACTGGGGCGAGGGAGTGGTTTTGAGGACGATCGACTTATCAACGGTAATTCAGGGGGTGCTATTATGAAACCGACTTCCGGATCGAGGACCAAAAGTCGCAGATCGACTAGCTCAGCATCCACTCTCTCCCAGGTCGCTGTTCTTGCTGTCTTGATTCTTCTCTGTTCATCCGTTTATGCTGCGGAGCCTACGAACAAGCTTCTCGAGGCGGTAGTAAAGGTTCGTTCCGATATCCCCCCCACCGCTCGTACAGCCGGCTCTCTCGGGACCGAGCGGGAAGGGAGCGGGGTCGTGATCGATTCCAGCGGCCTCGTTGTTACCATAGGCTATTTGATTCTCGAAGCGATGAGCGCCGAGGTGATGGGTCCTGGCGGCAAGCCTGTCAACGCAAAGATTATCGCGTACGATCACAATACCGGCTTTGGTCTCCTGCGGGCAACCAAGCCTCTAGGAGTTAGACCCATGGAGTTGGGCGACTCCTCGGCGGTCGGAGAGCGGGATGAGGTGCTTGTGGTCAGTCGCGGGGAGGCCGGGGCGGTACAGGCAGCGTTTGTTGTCTCTCGCAGGGATTTCGCGGGCTACTGGGAATACCTACTTGAGAACGCCATTTTCGCCGCACCCCCTCATCCCAACTTTGGCGGGTCCGCCCTGATCGGACGCGACGGACGCCTCTTAGGCATTGGGTCTCTGTTCGTCAACGATGAACTGCCCGGTCACGGTCAGGTCCCGAGTAACATGTTCGTTCCCATCGACCGACTCAAGCCGATTCTCGCCGATCTCCTTGTAAAAGGTCGATCCGCCAAGCCTTCTCGTCCGTGGCTTGGAATGTTCAGTCATGAGGTTGGCAGGCGAATTCTGGTTCAGCGGGTTTCCTCCGGAGGTCCCGCGGACCGAGCAGGGATCCGACCCGGTAATATGATCGTCGGGGTTGCGGGAGAAGTGGTAAAAGGACTCGCTGACTTCTATCGCAAGGTTTGGTCGAGGGGCGATGCAGGGGTAGAAGTGCCGCTCAATGTGCTCCAGGGACTTCAGGTTCGCGACGTGGTTGTCCGCTCGTCCGATCGGTACAAATATCTTCGACTTAACCCTAGCTACTAACAAGGATCTCTGCATGCGCAGTGATTTTTGGCGTACTGTGCACACAAAAGATAATGCTATGAAAATAGACCTGACCGCTAGTCCGCATTTCTCACCGGAGTACGAAGCGAGGGCGCGCAGATGCCCGGAGATACAAGGCGCGCGAGAGACAAAGCGCGCAGGCGTACTGTACAGTACGTCGAGCCCTTTGTCCGAGCGCAACGCCGTAGATTCGGGTAGATGCGCGCACGCAGCCGTGAGCTGGTGAGAATTGCGGGCTAGTCCGGAGTACTTTGTTCGCTATCGCCTGTAGCTTTCAGGCACGCCTCATACATTTTCTTGTAACGGTTCCGCAATGTCGTGATCTTCGTATCAGTCCCCAAACACTTTACCGGAGAAAAATCCGGTGCCGCGGGCCCGGCATCTTTTCCGAGTTCTCTGACTTGAGCGAGGCCCCGTTCAAAGAGTGGAAGCGCGTCGGCATGCCGCCCCGTCTCGTGATAGTTGGCCGCCAGGGGTAGATTCGTAAAATACTGATCGGGCTTTAATTGTAGCGCGAGCTTCTGCACGAACTCCGCCTCCTTGTATCGCCCTTGCTCCTGCAGCTGGAAGCCGAAACGCGTAAATAAGCAAGCGACCTCTCCCATGGCCGCCTCCAGGTCCGTCTTTGCGGCGAGGCCGGGATATTGATCGCGTTGGTAGTGAAAGTCTTCCGAAACGGAGACAAAACGCATGACGTTTTCCTTCGTGGAGAAACGCGAGACAGTTTCGGCGAGAAAGCGGTGCGGGAGATTCTTCCAATGCCTGCGAGTTGCCAAGAGTTGCAAAAGGCATTCCTGCTCGGGCCGCCCGCTTCTTTCTAAGACACGGTAGCGCCAGAGCATCACGCGCACTCTCGCTTTAGGGGTCATCCACCATCGAGATATCATCCGGTAGAGGGCGAAGGCCGCTAAAAGAACCACGAAACAAAGCATCAAAATATCCATGCTGGCCGCTCTCCTTTTATGAAACACATGAAACTGCGGATGGGTCAAGCGAGACAGGATGCTTTGGGCGGAGCGATTTCGGTGCACCAAGACTTTCTCAGGAACTTTGTGGCCCTCTTGCGCCTCCTCGACCCTGACCCCTATTTGAAAACAGAGCGCAAAGTACAAGATCTCCATCAGGCGGAGGATCTCCTTGACGCCAAGAGGCTCCTATGGAAGGATACGCTCCTGAATTCATTCAATGCAAACCCCGCCACTTGAGGCGGGCACAAAGCCGATGGGGTTTCCAAAGGGGAGAAGCGGCAGCTCTCCCCGTTGGTCGAACACGGGGATTCAAACACCGTGTTCGACATGACTTGATTATCCGCGGTATTAAACTTGCAGTCCATCTCTCTCTGGATCAAGATTCCGTACACTCTTTTCGTGGCTGTTCTCGTGCCGGTCTATTGGGTTCGGTACGGCCCGACGAATTTCCTCTGGTTCTCCGACCTAGCGCTCATCGGGACTCTGGCGGCTCTCTGGCTTGAAAGCCCCTTCCTGGTTAGCATGATGACGACCGGCGTCTTGCTGTTCGACGTTGTGTGGAGCTTCCTCTTTTTTTTCAGGCTGATTCAAGGCGGCAAGGCGAGAGGCTTCGTGGGCTATATGTTCGATCCCCAAATTTCTTTTTTCATTCGGGCGTTGTCTTTGTTTCACTTAATGCTACCCATCATTCAGCTCTGGACTCTCGGCAAACTTGGCTATGATATCCAGGCCTGGAAGTATCAGGTCGTCTTGGGCTGGATCGTGCTCCCGCTGACTTATGCCGTCAGTGGTCCCAAAGAAAATATTAATTGGGTTTATGGCGCGAAAGAGGTCCCCCAAACATGGCTGCCGGCTACCCTGTACGTGGCAGTGCTGATGGTCCTTTATCCAACACTGGTTTGTTTTCCGGCTCACAGGATTCTAAAGACATTTTTCCCAGTAACCCGATGAGCTTTGTGAATGTATCAAGCCGAAGACCGCGTAATCGCAAAAAAGAGTCCCGACCCCTTTTTTGACCTCTGATTCTTTGCTACTTGCTTTCGTATGCAAGCCGCTGTCGTGCTTCCTCATCCGAAATGGATTCCAACTCAGCCAACATTCGGGATAAATCTTCCTGCTCCGCTCCCTTAGCTTGGCTCTGAATAATCACCTCAGCGAATTCTTCAATGGTAGGCATCTCAAACAGGGTGCGCAGGGGTACCTCCACCTGGAAGGTCTTACGCACCCGAGAGATGACCTGGGTGGCCAGCAGGGAGTGTCCTCCCAGCTCAAAGAAGTTGTCGTGGATGCCTACTCGTTCGACCCCCAAAATCTCACTCCAAATCTCTGCTAGTAGCTCTTCATTAGGAGTCTGAGGAGCCACAAAGGTCCCTTCCAGCTCGGGCCTGACTCTGTCCGGAGCAGGAAGCGCTCGGCGGTCTATCTTGCCGTTTAGGGTTAGTGGCAAAGCATCCAAAAACACAAAAGCGGAGGGGACCATGTAGTCGGGAAGCTTCTCCTTTAAGAAATTGCGTAATTCGCTCATCGTGGGTTCTTGTTCTTGTTTAGACACCACATACGCCACTAGACACTTGCCTGCCCCGAGCGAAGCCGAAAGATCACCGGGCATATCTTCCATGGCTACGACCACACTCTCCCTAACAGCCGGATGCTCACTCAACACCGCTTCAATCTCCCCCAATTCGATTCGAAAGCCACGGATTTTTACTTGATGGTCGAGGCGCCCAAGAAACTCAATGTTCCCGTCGGGCAGGTAACGAGCCAGGTCTCCGGTCTTGTACAGTCGCGCTCCCGGCTCTCTGCTGAAGGGATTCGGAATAAACTTATCGGCGGTCAGTTCGGGCCGGTTAAGGTAGCCCCGTGCTAAACCGACACCGCTGATGTGCAATTCGCCGGGAACCCCTATGGAAACAGGTTTCAGATGGGAGTCGAGAATATAGATTTGCGTGTTTGCAATGGGGTGGCCGATGGGCGGCAGGCGGTCCGGGTGCTCGTCGGTCATTACAGGCCCTGATGTAGCCACTACAGTGCTTTCGGTAGGACCGTAATTGTTGACAACCATGAAGGGTAGGGCGGGTGGTGGGTTGTGGTGGAGCGTGTCGCCCCCGGTCAACAACACGCGCAGTGCAGTCTCAGGTGGCCATTCCAGAGCCATGATACCCTGGGTCAGCACGGTCGGTAGGAAACAAATAGTGATCCTCTGCGTCACGAGCCAATCGCGGAGAGATTCGGGAGTGATACGGTTGGCCTCATCGGATAAATGCACGCTTGCTCCGGCCGTAAGATAGGGCCACAGTTCCCAGACAGCCGCATCAAACCCCGGACCCGCTAGTTGAGTTGCCCGGTCGGCAGCCGTCACCGCAAACGCG
>JAPUHZ010000262.1 GCA_027297485.1 Deltaproteobacteria bacterium | reverse complement strand
GCGGCGTAGATCATGACTTTCCTCCTGTGGCTGGAGACTTATGCAAGATTTTCTTATGTTCCAGCGATTCAAAGAAAGCGTCGATCCGATTCCTCAGCTGTGCCTCGGAAAAGTATCGCGGGTCCTCGATATCCGACTCGATAAGCAGAGTAGGGATGTTTAGCTCCTTGGCGAAGTATTCCCGCATATCACCTTGTCCTGCGGAGAACAGGCGGCAGCTCTTTACGGAGTGGATCACCAGGGCGTCAGCCGACCATTCCTCCACGTACCGGCGGATCTGATCGTAACGTTGGAGGAAATTGCGATTGGTCAGGTTCCATTCGAGCATGTGCTCGGCAATGGATTCCAGGGGCCGGTTGGAGTCATGTTTGAAGCCGAACTCCCACAGGCCCCCGACAGTGGAGTAGGTTGACGCTACTGCCACAGCACCCCATTTAGCAAAGAGGTCCCGGAATGTGCGGAGATAGGGCCATGGGGGTGGTCCTTCGATGACAAAGCGGAAGCGCTCTTCGGGAAGAGGCCCGGTCCCCAGTTGAACCTTCTCTTCCAGCTCCTCAAGGGCAGTTTCAAAAAACCTGAGTCCCTCTTCGGTCCCCCTCAGGCAATACAGAGGAGCCATCATCGTTACAGAATCGAAATAGGCGTCGAAAGGTGAAGGGGTATTTTTGGTCAGGCCCTTGATTCGAGACCAAATCTCCCCGGTCTCGCCCGAGAGGGCGACGATCCTCTTCAGTCTCGCATAATCCAGCTTTTTTCCTGAGATCCGTTCGCAAATCTCGATGACCTCTTCGAGTTGTCGGACTACATAGGTCATATCCGCCGGGGAGGGTTTTCCCGATGGGAGACGATTGAAGGGGATGTCGAGATTGTAAATCTCGCCTTTCGAGTATTCTGCGAGGTGCTCGAACCACTGGAGGTAAACATTACACCCGACGTAGTTGCATAGTATCAGGGAGGGAGAGGGGATTGTGGCAAAGGGGGTCTTGCGGTCTCCTAAAAAAAGGCCGACATCTGCTTTTACATAAGCACAGTTGTCCATCGAATAACCGATCTCCTCTGCCTTCTGAATATAGGGGAGGGCCACCTTCTTAACTGCTAGTTGAAGGGCATTGATCTCCGGGTATACCGGGATCATGTCAAAGGCCAGCACCAGCTCCACCGGGTTACCGCTGATCAGCATATAAACGGCCTTACCTTCTCCCTGTTCAGCGGCGCGGGTGAGTGATTCAAAGTAGCGCCCCATCATTTCCTTCTGGAGCAGGTGCATCTGACCCTGATAATTTGTTTTCACTGCTTCAGCTGTTTCCGCCATTGATTCCTCCTAGTCGAGCAGCATCGATTCGACAAAAGTTTCTACTTCCGTCCGGGCCTTATCGAAGATCCACATCTTTTCTTCAAACTCGAGATACAAGTGTGGAATTTTCTCACGTTCCAAGGCCTGGCGGTAAAGCGCATAGTCAAAGAGCGCGGGCTCGCAGAATTTCGCGGCCAGAATCACCACTGCGCTCGCCCCGGTTTCCTTTACCTTGTCGATCAGATGTTTGGATTTAGGCTCTCTGAGATCGTGCTTGACGCCCGAAAAAACGCTCTTGTTGATATAGGCCTGTGCCAGGTTTCGTATGGGGTCTCCCTCTGGAGAAATATCTTCGAAAAACCAACGCCACCCTTGCAGAAAGTCGTCGTCCAAGATGTAACAGCCTGCGGCCTCCAATCCCTCGATCAGTTCCAGCGGTGGCTGCTCGCAGAAGGAGCCCTCCAGGATGACCTTTATGCGATCTTTGGTTTTTTCATCCCTTTGGTTGATTGCCGCGATCACCTCTTTCAAAATGGTGATATGTTCTTCAACGGGGAGTAAAGTTCCTATGCGACTGAGGACATAGCATTCCACCGTCGATAGGTTCTGGGGTTTTTTCATGCGGAAGTTGTAGAGGTCTCGTATTAACTTTCTCTGCTCATTAAATAGGCAAATACTTTGTCGTAGAGCTTCGTCAGTGATGGGTTTTCCACCAAGAGTCTCATAGCTGGACTTCACACGTCTGTATTCCGCTGCCAAATAATCTTCGGTGTGGCGCGAGATCATATTTTGCGGGAAGTGGATATACTCCACCATCATTTTGGGAAAGTTGCGCTTAAAGACGCTCGCCAGGTTTCTTGCCGGATCGCAAATCGAATGAAATACGATTCCATCGAGAAAGTTGAGTTTTTCGGTTAAGCCGAGTTCCAAGGTGCTCTTAACAATAGAACAGACAAAAGATTGGAAACGGGAGTCGGCGTGCGCGATCTCGAGGCGGTTACCTCCGCCGATAATGCCTACAGGCAACATGCCTCCCGCGTGGATGATCTCCACAGGAGTGTAGACCGGGTAGCATCCGATTACCTTTGACCCGGGATGGTTTGCCTTCCACTCAGCCACTCGATCTAGAGGATCCTCTTCCAGAAAATCTCTATAATGAGAAATCAAATCTTCAATAGCCATATAGCCTTGCCTCTATCCTATCGGTCGTCCGTTCGGTTCTCATGGATAGATAAATGGAGCAAGATATATGCCAAGCGGATCTTTAAGATTTATGTGGGTTGGAGAGGTGGGTTAAAGGATAGGCCTTCCCAAAACTGAGAAGAAAATGGATGAATATTCCTACTTCTTGGATTTTTTATTTCTGAAAGGGAGTGGACAGAAGATTTACTCGGGGAATTTTAGCTCATAAATCATAGGGCGGGGTGTGCAGGGCGATATGCTTGCCCAGGGCGATGGCCCCGACAATATCTGCTTGACTCACAATGCCCACCAACTCTTCCCCGTGCAGGACAGGTAGCCGCTTGACCTTATGAGTGGTCATAAGCGCGGCGATCTCTCCGACCGGGGTCTCTTTGGTGATGCCGACGACCCTTTTGCTCATGATGGCCTTCACCTGTTTTCCCCTTTTGGCAACGATGTCGGCCTTAGAGACGACGCCGAAGATTTTGCCTCTTTTGTCTGCCACGGGCGCGCCGCTGATTTGATTCTGGATAAGGATCTTCGCTAGGTTTTTAATGGTGGTGGTAGGGCTCACGGTGATGACGTCCCTGGTCATAATATCCTTGGCAATCACAAATAGCCTCCTTATCTGAACCTTTTTGCCATAAAGGCTGCAAGGTCGGCTACTCTACAGCTATAGCCCCATTCGTTATCGTACCATGCAAGGACCTTTGCCATTTTTCCTTCTAGCACTACCGTGGACATGGCGTCAACTATCGCCGAGGCCGGATGGCCGCGAAAATCACTGGAGACCAGGGGCTTATCACAATAAGCCAGGATCCCTTTGAGACGCCCTTCGGCAGCCTTCTTGAGCGCCGCATTAATCTCCTCCGCAGACGTGGACTTTTTAAGGTCCACGACAAGATCGATCACGGAGACACTCGCCGTGGGGACCCGGAGGGAGATGCCGTGGAGTTTGCCGCGAAGTTCTGGGATGACAAGACCAATGGCCACGGCCGCTCCGGTGGTTGTGGGCACAATGTTCATGGCGGCAGCCCGGGCCCGCCTCAGGTCTTTGTGCATCAGATCGAGGATGGGCTGGTCGTTCGTGTACGAATGGGTAGTCGTCATGAGGCCCGTTGATACACCAAAGTTTTCGTGCAGTATCTTGGCTACAGGGGCCAGGCAATTGGTGGTGCAAGAGGCGTTGGAGACGATGTGGTGTTTTCTGGGGTCGTAAGTAGAATCGTTCACTCCCAGGACCACGGTGATATCCTCATTTTTGGCAGGGGCGGTGATGATCACCTTTTTAGCCCCGGCCTCGAGGTGCGAACGCACCTGGATTCCATCGGTAAAGATCCCCGTGGACTCGATGACGATATCCACCCCGAGTTTTTTCCAGGGGAGCCTGGAGGGGTCCTTCTGGTTTAGCACCCTGATCTTCCACCCATCGACCGTGAGCACTCCTTCCCCGATCTCTACTAGTCCGGAAAAGGTGCCGTATGCGGAGTCGTATTGGAAGAGATGGGCATTGGTTTCGAGGTCGGCCATATCGTTCACCGCCACTACGGACAAAAGATCTTTATGGCGCGCAAGCATCGACCGCAGACACAGACGGCCGATTCGACCGAACCCATTAATGGCTACCCGGATTGTCATAAGTCCTCCTGTTAAACTCCTCCACGAAGCTCAGTCACAAGGTACTGAAATTTTCTTTGGAACTCTTCGGGGCTGCACCTTTTGTCCCGAGTCGATGCCACCCGGGCTAAAGCTGCCAACCTGTCTTTGTTTTCAAGGTCTTCCTGCTCCAAACGGATCATATATTCCCGCGCAATCCTGTAAGAGGGTTTGCTGACATCCACTAAGCGAATTCGCGTCCTTCCCGTTTGGGGATCGAGCAGTTTATTGAAGTTTAAGTAATGGAGCTTGCCGTCTTCGAGGCAGACCATGGCCCCGTTGATCTTAGCGGCCTGAGGATCCGGGTTTAAAAGGAATTGCAAGGCTCCGTAACCCAGCGTTCGGACATACTCACAGTCGGAAGCAACAGGCGGCGCGCAGCGCACCTCGTAGCCGATGTTTTTATGGACTATGGTTATGCGCAACGGACGGTCGGCGAAGCGCTGCTCCACAACGGTCTTTAGAATGAAGGCAAGGTCCATCTCTGCAAGGCGCAGGTGACCGTAATCATCATGTGTGATGCGCGCCCCCTCTATGCCTGCCATCTCATCCGCTGGGATACGCTCGAGCAGACCTTCCGCTATCATGGCTACACCGTCGCGACGTTTCCACAGAGCTTCGCGTTTTAGGATCGCTCCCTCCAAAATATCACCGAGCGTCTGGATGTGGACTGCCCCCGGAAATTCCTCCGGTATGATGGTTAGGGTCGCTCCAGCAGATTTGCCGATCCCCAGGGCGAGATGGCCTGCGGAACGTCCCATGACTACCACAAAGTACCAGCGGTTGGTGGTGCGGGAGTCTTCCATCAAATTTTGGACCAGGGTAAAACCGAGATGTCGGGCAGTCGCGAAGCCGAAAGTCGGTATCTCTCCGGGCAAAGGCAAGTCGTTGTCTATAGTCTTAGGCACGTGGCACAATCTGATGCTGCCGGCTGCGCGCTTTGCCAGTTGGCTGGCGGAAAACATAGTATCATCTCCGCCTATGGTTACGAGATAACCGATCCTCAAGGCCTGCAGGGAAGCTAAAACAGGTTCCATATCTTTGGGTTTCTTGGTTGGATTTGCCCGTGATGTGTTGAGGATCGAGCCTCCCTGGAAGTGGATTCGGGAGACATCGTCATGATCCAGCATCTTCACCCGATCCGTCTTGCCGGCCATTAGCCAGCGAAAACCATCATAAATACCGACAACTTGATGGCCTTGGTTGCGGGCC
Source organism: Deltaproteobacteria bacterium (assembly GCA_027297485.1). The sequence goes on along the minus strand of JAPUHZ010000262.1, from coordinate 7,180 downwards.
TCCAGTGTTAAGGCGCTGATTACGCCGTTAATTCCCGGCGCCGGGCCGCCGCCGACCAGGATACCGATTCGATCCCGGCGACTAGCAGAAGAGACACTCCTTCTTTGCATGGACTTTACCCCTTAGACAAAAGACAGACGCTGGTGCCTCTTCTCCTTAAAACTTTTTCCTAGTGTCGTCAACCCTTCTCAAAACTAAGAAGAGAATTGGTGAATATTCCTAATTCTCGGAGTTTTTCTTTCCAGAGGCCTCTTATTTTCTTTATTTTTTTCTTGGCACGTCCTTTGCGTTTAAAGCTTGTCGATGGTGAGAGAAAGGAGCAATGTCATGGAGAAAATTCCTATTCCTATTGCTGATTATTATCAGGTTTATGGGCTGGAGTCGGGCTGTCCAGAGATATCAGAATCAGAACTGTTAGTGAAGCAATTTGAGGCCCATGAGGGTGGGGAGAGGGAATTTGTCCAACGCTATAAGGAGATCGCCGAGAAGTCCAAGAATCCTCTTATCAAATTCCTCCTCAAAATGATTATTTCCGATGAGGAAAAGCACCATACGGTAACCCATGCCATGGTCTCGACCCTCAAGGGTGACCTCACCTGGACCAGGCCGGAGTCTGCCATCCACGGCCTTGCGGACTTGGGAGAGGAAAAAGAAGAGCTAATGGGCCTAACCGAGAGTTTCATTCACCTGGAGAAGGAAGGGATAAAAGAATATAAGAAGCTAATAAAAGTAAGCAAGGGTTACTATCGTGGTCTCTTTGTCCTTCTCATACAGTCAATGATCCGTGACTCAGAAAAGCATGTTGAGATCCTGGAGTTTCTCCGCCAGAAGTTAAAAGAAGCATAACACTAGTGAGGGAAGCTGAGTCTAGATTCGGCCCTCCTCCGTTTTTCGAAACCTCCCAGAACCCCTCGGCGCGGTAATAGCGCTGTAGGATTATTGGACTGCATGCCGTTACACTTTCCACTTCAGGGCATGGATGCAATAGCCGTACGGGCCTGGTAAAGGTCTGCGCACTGTAAGCACAAGCCGTTGAAGGGATGCCAGCGAGGAAAGTCCCGATTGATACGGGCGATTGTCTCGGTTCCCAAACGTTCTGGCTCCGGTCTGAAGGAATGAGTTGGAAAGCCACAGAGAGGGCAACGGCTGCCCGGCTGGGGAGTCTCAGGTGAGAGTCCTAAGGCTGCCCTGGGGTTACAGGCAAAGGAAATAAGCTCAGCGTGAGTGTGTGGCTCTTGGTCAAAGAAGTGGCTGAACATACGCGGAATCTCTTTCTCCAACATGGGAAAGGCGCGGGAAAATTCATCGAGGCGCTCTGCCCGGATGGACTCCGGAGCCCATCGACGCCGCACCATGCGGCCATCTATCGATGAGTCCCACAGGACCCGGTAGCGGGCCTGAAGCAATCGGTCGTAGGTAGGCCCACTCTCTGCCGCCGGTAAGGCGGGTTCGTAGCCGAACAGTGGATCGAGCATATCCATGATGTGGAACAGTTCGTGGCGCAAGAATGTTAGTAGGATCTCGGGGGTAAGCAGTGATTCGGGTCTCAGGAGGATGCGCACGGTGCGTCGTTGTTTATCCTCCAGAGTGTCTTCAGGGTTGACGAAAAGCTCGGCCCCTTCTTCTCCCTTTCCTGCTGCGCAAGCAACGACACACCATTTTACGCCTGAAGAAATAAGAGGCTGTTCATGGACTGCCGTTTCAATCGGTTTAGCCAATCCGAGATGGTCAAACCACCTCACGTTCAATTCTTGAAATGCCTTCTCACGATCGTCCGTATCAGGAATCTCATACAGGCGGTCACGTTCTGTTTGAAAAGCCAAGGCCTTTGGATGTCCTCTAAAAGAGAGGAATACGGCCTCTTCCAAAAAGCGAGGATCATAACGCAGAATCTCAGTAACCATGCTTACTCTAAATCTTCCGGGCTGCAGGCACCGGGCATAGCCACGCATTCAGCGCCGCTGCCGCAGGCCATTGGAACCCGGTCGTCGGTAGCCGGGCGGAGGCTCAAGCTTTGCGGGCCCAGTGGCACGCCGAAGAGCGCGCAGTCTTGGGTAACTAATCTATAGCAAAGATTCGCAAGCGCGCCGTAAAAGCCGCCTCGATCTTCCCGTGCCATCCTTTTGGTGAAGGCGGGGACGAAGTGACCCAGGTGATCTCGCAAAAAGAGCCGTGTGGCCTTCCGGGTCTCTTCGAGCATGGGCGCATCCCCATGTTCCAGGGCATAGGCTTCCTTGAGCGCTAGAAAACACAAAAATTCACACTCGCAACTAACGTGGTCCGCTCTCTCATGCACTTCGGTCTTTAATTTAAGCCCAAAGGCCTGGTAAAAACCCATTAGGTCGCCCATCTCCTGGGGCTGTTGGAAGAGCCCTTCGGTGCCATACTCGGTTTCATAGGGCGGAGCCGCTCCCTGTGCCGTATGGCCGAAAAATCGTTGGAACGACTCTGAGAGTTCACCCGCGCTCAACGGCTTTACTGCACCGGGGCCTCGTGCCGCCGACGCGAGGTTCTCCTCCCCATTTGGATCAAGAATAGCTGCGGCCTCTGCCAAAGCCTCGACATTCTTTTCAGAGGTCAGGCGGGCTATCGTCTCCTCCGTGGGCGGCCGAAAACCTAGGGCCAGAGCACTATAAAGAGTTGCCCGGCAAAGAGCCAAGTCTACTGCGCTGACCTCTTGGTCATTTGCCGGAGTTTCAGTTTCCATCATGACCTCCTCCTTAGCTATCCGCGACTTATAGGCACCAGGCATTAGGCAGGAGGCAATAGAAGGGGATAGAGAGCGAGCTTGTTGACACCTGCCTGTTGCCTTTTGCCTTTTCATATCGAATTCGCATGTTCGGCCGGGCGTACATGGAGAGGCTCCTCGACGTTGGTACGGAAAATCTCCTTGTCGTCCTGGCCATAAGCAATGACCGTGTCATTATACACGGTGATCTTCCTGCCCCGGAGCCTCGCCTCGTAGACCTTCGGCCCCTCTTTGATTTCATAGCGAAAGATGATCCGGTTGGAGCGCCTGAATAGCTGGAGCACTGCCAATAGCTCGCGGTCCGGATAGGCGTATCGGTCAATCGCCTCATCCACACCCGGGCCGAACATTTGCCTCAGGTAGTCTCGCGGCACCCAGCGGGGAGGAATGTAGTACCCGTTGGGCTCCGTGCCGAACTGCGGGTAAAGAGGAAGCGCTACCTTGGCCACGTGTACAAGGTAGTAAAGCGGATGGTAACGGTCCTCGGTCCAGGTTCCGTTCCGGTTCATCTTGACCAGTCCTTGCATGCGGATCTGCCCGATGCAGGCCGCCATGCAGCGCGTCTCCATGGGCTGTCCACCGCTCTCCGGATCTTTTCCCTCTATGCGCGGGTAGCAGGCGACACACTTTTCCGAAATCCGCGTGTTGCCACGATACATGCTTTTCTTATAGGGACACGCCTCAACGCACTTGCGATAACCACGGCATTCTTTCTGATCGATGAGAACGATGCCGTCCTCGGGACGTTTATAGATCGCCTTGCGCGGACAGGAAGCGAGGCAGGCGGGATAACTGCAGTGGTTGCAAATCCGCGCCAGATAGAAAAACCAGGTCTTATGCACAGGCAGTTCGACGCCGGTTTTGTCGAATTGATTCGGCACTCCATTTTTGCCTACCGGATTATCCTCGTAAATGTTCGGTGAGTTCCACTCCTCGTCGGTGGGCAGGTAGCCGAGTACCCGGGCGCTGTCGGGCGTAAGCATGTTTTGCGATTCGAAGATCGTTTGACCATTGAATTGGCCATATGGTTGCTTTGAATCTTTAGAGGTCTTGCCCGACCAGTTCTGCTTTCCGGGATTTGCCTTCTCCAGGAGTTCCAGGATTTTCATATCCCAAAACTGGGGGTATCCTCCGTAGGGTTTCGTCTCCACATTGGCCCACCACATCTGTTCTTGACCTTTATTGAAAGTCCAGGTGGACTTACAGGCCATGGTGCAACTCTGACACGCGATGCAGCGGTTGATGTTAAAGACGAAGGCGAACTGACGGCGCGGGTAAGTTGCCTCGTAGGGGAATGTCATCTCGCGGCCGATCTGCCAGTTGTGAACTTTGGGCATAGTTACTGCTCCCCTTCTCCATTTGGGATTTTGGGTTTGCGGTTTTCGATTCCTCTCGTGTCACTCGGCGATCTAAAATCTGAAATGGAAAATTTGACGCGGCCCCATGCACTGAGGCACTCGTCGATGATGGATAGAATCTCTTCTTTGCCCAGGTCGCGGTACGCGCCGTGTGCGCCGGCGTAAAAGGGGTTTTGGAAAAGGCCGAGGAGGCTTTTCCGGTCGTGCCCCATGCGCGCGAACTCTTCAGCGAAGACATAGGCCATTTCGCGCTGCGTCTCCGCCCCCGCCGGCAGCATGACTCCCACCAGAATATTAGGATCGGTCGGATCAGGATCTTTATAGGGCATTGTCTCTCTCCTCTCGTCTCAGGCTTAAGCCGTCCAAGCCGTTTAAATCCTTCCAGTAGTTTTGAACAGCTCGAACGATTCGCCCTCTCGTCATGTTATTCTCTAACCTTCGTTAAATCGCCGGCAAGGTAACGCTTCATAAAATCGCTCTCATTGTCCGGAGTAAAGCCGGTCGTCGCGGGTTTCCAGATCCCCTTTCCTCCCATCCCTCCGTCCTCCGCTTTTGTGATGCGTACGAGAGTCTCTTTTGGGACTGTGTTGATTGCGTGGTTGTCCGCCTCGCCGCCGAAGATGAATCCCATGAAGACCTTGGCCTTGTGAAAGAGCGTGTCGGTCTGGTGCATGGGCATGTGCCAGTTGCGCGTGACTGATTGTTGGGAACCGTACCGCAAGTTGGCCTGGTAGCCGGTGTTCTCGGAGAGAGCGCGGCCGTCCGGACGTGTTTCGTGCGCCTTGACACTCTTCTCTGTGGCGATGAACGGCGCGTGCTTCATCATGACGATATTGTAGGGATACGCGTGGTTGTACTTCACCCTCAGCATGCAACGGGAGACGCGGTAGAAAGGATCGTTGGGCTTCGCGCCCAAGTAGGGCCGATCCGCCGGATTGGCGTCTACGTAAACGTAATCGCCGTCGTTGATCCCTAGATCCCGTGCTACTTTCGGGTTCATATGAAGTTGATGCTCGCCGACACAGGGGGCACGCTTGTCCAGCCGATACGGATCGCCGAAATTCGAGTCGTAGAGCATGTGCCAATCCACGTTGGACCAGCTACTGTGCACCCGGTGCCTGGTCTTCGGGGTCAGGCAGTAGAACTGAAATCCTTTTTCCCACAGAAAGTTCTTGGTTTCCTTTACTTGGCTCCATGGCATCTTGATGTTGCGGATGGTCCGCTCGTCCCAGTGCTCGGCCGTGATCGAGATGCCGTAGTCCTCCGGGCGGATCAACGGGTTGGAGCTGACGATGACATTCGGCAGGTAAGGTGTCGCCTCCGGCCCTTCGCGGTGTACGATGAAGTTTTCCCCATATTCGATCGCCTCGGGCACGTCGGCATAAGCGTGGAGGCGACCGGTATCTGTATGAAATGGCTCACTGTCATGAACCTGCTCGTAGAACGGAATGCGTGGGTAGGTGCGGAAGTTCAGGAGACAGCCGCCCGCGGGGCCGTGCTTCCCTGCCATGATGTCTTTGAGCTTGTAGCCCCTCGTGGTAGTGCAGGTGTCGAGGAGCCGTTGGATGTAAATGCCTCGTTTCTCAGGGGCGGCAAAGGCGAAGTAATCCCGGAACCGTTGATCGCCGGTTACGTCTGCCAGGGCGTTGGCGATTCCTGCGATGATCACAAGATCGTCTTTGCTGTCGAACACCGGTGGGATACCGCCTTTCCAGATCTGTAGGAACGGATTCGAGCAGCTTGCAGTGATCTCAAGCCCCTCGAATTCCAGCCATGAGTTCGCGGGCAGGGCGATGTCCGCGTACTCGATCGAGGCGGTCATCTGGATATCCACCGAGACGATCATCTCGACATTCGGGTTGACGTTCTTGATCATGCCGTAGGCCCACTTGGCGTTGTTGATGAGATTCACGTTGTTGAAGATGATCGCCTTGGTCGGAGTCGGCATGTGGGTTTCCCCGGTGAAATTCTTGCGGCCGAACTTGGGAGTGTTGACGATCAACGCCTGGTCACCGTGGTTCCAATACGCGGGCTCCTCGCCTTTGGTGTAGGCATGCGCCTTGATGGCTTTACCCGGCGCATTGGGATCGAGATTGATGTCGAATGGATCCTCAGCGACCCATCCCTTGAAGCCTGGACCGGTCCAGGGCGAACCTTGAAAGAGAGCGGCCTTATAGTTGCCGGCCCATGTGTGACCTCCCGCACCCGGCTGACCGATATTGCCGGTCAGCATCAACGGCAGATACGAGGCGCGGTTCATTTCGGTTGCGTGGAACCAATGATTAATGCCCTCCCCTTGGTGGATCGCGACCGGCTTCATGGTTGCGATATCCTTGGCAAGTTGTCCGATGAGTTTCTTCGGCGCATGGGTGATCTCCGCCACGGTGTCGAGATCGTAATCTTTGAGATGGGTCTGATAAAGGGTCCATAGGGTGGAGACCTCAACCTCCTTACCGTCTACCAGTTTGATTTTGAAGGTGCCTGTCAGGGCCGGCTCCAAACCTTTGCCGGCCATCGTCTCGCCTACGTCATCGCGCGTCAGCGCAGCTGGGCCCTTCTTTTTCACATCCCAAATGACGAAGTCGCCGAGCTTGGCATGCTGCTCCTTGGTGAGCCCTTGTATTTTCATTGAAGGGCCGTCAGGTGAGAGATCCGTCTTGTAGTTGGAAAAGACCTCGTTGGCATGTAGGCGTTTGAGCGTATCGGTACGCACGAGAAGTGGAAAATCAGTGAAGCGCTTCACAAAGGTCTCATCATACCATTTGTTATCGATCATGAGTTTGGTGACGCCAAGCCAAAGCGCCGCATCGGTCTGAGGCCGGATGGGGATCCAATAGTCGGCCTTGGTGGAAGGCGGGCCATACTCGGGGCTGATGACAACGATTTTTGCGCCACGCTCCATGCACTCGATGAACCAGTGGGAGTCGGTAAGTTTGTTCTCGACCAGGTTTTTCCCGTCCATGATGATAAGCTTGGAGGATCGCAAGTCGTTGAAGTCGCAGTCTGAGGTTTGCAGCCCATGGACCCAGGGGTGGCCTGGAGCCTGATCACCGTGCCAGGTGTAGTTCGAGAA
>JAPUHZ010000261.1 GCA_027297485.1 Deltaproteobacteria bacterium | reverse complement strand
TGGTTGCCGCGGGAGAAAAGAAGCCGAGGGAGGCGTATTGGGGGTTGGGTCTTGCAATCCTACATCTCCCTTCCTTGCACAAAGGCACCGACGGTCTGGGTGCCTATCCGACAGCCTTTAATTAGTACCGAGCATTACCCGTTTTTACCTCTAAGCGAACGGGAAAACGATCCCGTACGATATCTCTTTGCTCCTTTTCACAACGATTGACTAGACCAACGGTGGCAGCCTGGTCACTACGGTGGGATCGATGCTGGCAATGGTAGGCCTGCCGCACTTGGCCATAGTTATCTCGATCTCCTCACGGAGGATCTCCAACACCTGAACCACTCCTTGCTGACCGTCCACGGCGAGGCCCCAGAAGAGCGGCCGGCCTATGAAGACGGCCTTCGCCCCCAGGGCAATCGCCTTTACGACGTCGGCGCCGCGCCTGATGCCTCCATCGAGCAGAATCTCGATGCGTCCTTTAGCGGCATCGACGGCCTCGGGGAGGACCTCGATCGTCGCCAAGGTGTTGTCGAGATGCCGCCCGCCATGGTTGGAAACGATGACGCCGTCAAGCCCGATCTCCGCGCATTCCTCGACATCCTCACCGGTCATAATTCCTTTGGCGACCACAGGAAGGTCGGTCTGCGACTTAATCCATGCCAAATCCTTCCAAGTGGCCGCGGGGTCCCCTCCTCCTCCTGGCCCCAGAGGAACTGCCTTGTCCAGTTCCATCTTCGGAGTCTCCCCCGGAGTTATGACTAGGAGGTTGATCGCTCTGGCTCTTTTATAGTTGTTCCGGATGTTGCGCTCGCGCTTGGGTGGCCACTGGGCGTCCAGAGTAACACAGAGGGCTTCATAGCCGGCATCTTTTGCGCGGCTGAGCCAGCTTTTGGTTATCTCCCGGTCGCGGAAGGGATACAACTGCAGCCAGAGACGACCCGTGGCCGCCTGGGCCAGCTCTTCGAAAAGGGTGCTCGCATTGGCGCTAACCGCAAAGATGGTCCCGCAGGCTGCGGCAGCCCGGTAGGTGGCTCGCTCGCCTTCAGGATGTGCCTTTTTATGCCCTCCGCAGGGAGCCAGAAGAACAGGAGTGCTGACTTTTTTCCCCAGCACCGTAGTGGACAGGTCAGGATGGCTCACGTCCCTCAGCACCCTTGGACGGAGGGCGATCGACTCAAAGGCGCGCCGGTTCCTTTCCACACTGATCTCATCGGTCGCACCGCCGGCGATATAGTCGTATTCCTCTTTGGGTAGCCGCTCTTTGGCGAGGGTCTCAAATTCAAAAAGATTGATCGGTCCCGGGTTTGTGCTCATGAAATCCTCTCGTGGGGAATGAATTCTTTTTGTTTTACTCCTCTGCTTTCTAACCCATCCGAGAGACGAGCCAATAATATATCTCTTTGCCGGCTCTATCTACAACCAAGAACGACTTCCGGCTTTCGGGAATTTCCGAAACCTGACTAAAGGCTAAAAGAGGGTGGCGGAGGGCTTTATTTGAATTGAAAATCGTAAATTTTATCCCAGGATTTCGAAAGCACGCCGTAGAAAAAACCGGATGCTGCACAGAGCACGATCAGAGTCCACAGCAAGGGTTCATAAGTTTGCCAACGATCATAAATCGCGCCGGCGACAACCGGACCCACAAACCCGCCCCACGCATAAAAAAAGCTCATATAACCGCGTATCTTGGCGAAGTGTTTCCGGCCAAAAAAATCGCCAACGAGTGCCCAGCCGACAGGATAGGTGGCTTCGACGGGTGTGAAAAGAATGATGAAAAGCCAGAGCAGCCACACCGAGTCTCCGAAAATCGGCAGCAGCATCGCTCCGGCGGCGGTAAACAATATGAACGCGAGCAGGCGCGGCTTGTTCGTCTTGTCGGCGAGCCACCCGATGAGGAGCGTGGAGGTGAGGCCGAAAAAAGCAAAAAATCCTAGCATGAAGCCCGCCTGTTGCTGGGTCATCCCCTTCCACACCATGAGAGGTACAAAATGGGTTGCGATCCCGTGGTACAAGGCATTGCGAATCCCGGCGGCGATCACTAGCGACCAAAACGCGAACGACCGTACCGCCTGACGCACCGTCACATTCACCTCGGCTCGCCGGCTTTCGTTAGAGAGGGTCTCCCCGGTGTGTGGTCTCGGCTGGGTCTCGCCGTCGGGCAAAAGACCCATACTTTCAGGAGAACGGCGAACCGTTAAGCTCAGAGGCACGCCAATGAGCAGGAACAAGAGCCCTGCGAATACCGCCCCCCAACGCCATCCCCAATTAATGACGACGATGCTGAGAAGTGGCGCTATGAGCACTCCTCCGAAGCTGAAGGCTGCGCTGTTGACGGTAATGGCCCGGGCGCGCCTGCGAATAAACCAGTTGCTCACGAGCACCATCGGCGCGTGCATGAAGCCAGCGGCATGAGCCAACGAGATGACGCCGAGATAAACGATCAGGAAGGTGGTGTAAGTATGGACGGTGGACAACAGCAGGTATCCGATGCCCATCAACAGAACGGCCGCCTGCATGATCGGGCGGGGGCCGTATCGGTCAAGCAAATGGCCTACGATGGGACCTGTGACGGCGCTTTCGGCGCGCGCCAGCGAAAAGACAAGAGAGGTGGCCGTGCGGTTGAGTCCCAAATCCTGGCTGAGTGGTAGGAAGAAGACGGTGAAACCGAAGCTGTGCAACCCGCTGCCGAGCGTTCGCAAGGCCGAGGATACGGCGACCATGCGCCAGCCGAAGAATAGTTTTGTTAGTTTGCTGAACAACGACTCGATCCTTTTCTCAGGTTGAAAGAATAACGTCACAGGGTCAGGTCTTGGTTCTTGTAAATCATCGCAAACATAGAGCCCAGGTCTTTGTTTTTAACCTTTGCGCCAACCCAAAAAAAACACCGGTAGCCTGAATAGCCTATCCGATGCCCGTTAAAAAGTGCCGGGTATTACCCATCTTTCAGATAACCCCCCGGGAATTTACTTACGTGATCATGTTCGTGCTCGTGGCCCGTAATCGTGTTCCTTTACCTTCGTCATTATGGATAATTCCATGACTGCTCAACTATGCGATAAATTAGTTGCTCTTGACTTCCCTGCTTTCTAACCCAGCTGCGGAACGATCTCGAACTATACCTCTTTGCTGGCTAATTCCACAACGACGAAGGACTTCCGGCTTTCAGGAATTCCCGAAGCGCCGAAGCCTTTATAAATTTAGGAGACGTTGCAACTTTATTAATCTTTGATATCGAGTTGATTTATGCCACGAGGACCTCGTTTGGATGCGCCGGGCGTCTTACAGCGCGTCATGGCACGTGGCATCGAGCGGCACAAGCTCTTTCGTGATAATCACGGATTGAGTGGTTAGGGCAGAGTGGGACGCCGGCAGCGCGAGCGGTTGGGATCCGACCGGAGGGAGTGTGTCGAGTGGCCGAGCACGGACGGCAACAGGCAAAATACTGGCAACGGATGCTGGAGCGGTAGCTATTAGGTTATAAAAGTTGCGACGTCCCCCTATCCCTAACAATCGGCACCGCTTGGTGCAAATCGTTTCGCTAGTTGCGATGGTCCTTGACATTAACTATTGAGCATACTGGATGGAAACGCGGGAGCTCAGGTGTCTGACTTCTATATCTCTACTTTCCTCTAAATAGTCGAGTCGTCGAAGTCTGACTCCCCTCCCACACGAGGCAAATTCCCCTCAAAGGGTTGTTTACTCAACGACCTTCCCGGTGTCTCTACCCCCGCCATGCTGGTAGGCAATTTTCTTCCCAGTGCCCTTATCAATCTCAGAACGCATTCCCCCTACCATAGCAACGTCTTCGGCTGTCGGCTTGTGGCTATTTCCCAACAGAACCATAGGCTCGTCATAGGGGTTTGATCCCTCGTAATATTCACCAGCTGGAATTTGGACAATTTTTCCAGGAGAGAGGTCTTCTTTTTGATTGGGCCCCCTCATGATTCCTCGCCCGGTAACTACAAAGTAAGTGCGGTCCGAGGGGTGGTTATGCATCCTTTGCACATCACCCGGAGGAAAATATAACAACCAAGTATGCAGGTTGGGTCTCTTAAACAGGTTAAGCCTTCTGCCTTCCCCTATTTTTTCTCGTATATCCTTGAGCACCTCATTAACATCCAGGAACTCCATGGCCTCCTCCTTTCAACTAAGGTTGGTTTTATTTTGTTTTGTAGACTTTTAGCTCGGTATAATTTGTTTTCCAATCCACCACTGTCGTACCCGATTCCCATTTGTTAAGAAGAGCGCGAATGACTTTAATTCTACCCGTTGTACTGTCAATAACATACATGCCGTCTCGCGTCACGGTCATTTGGGAGAAACGACAATAGCGAACTCTTATTTCGCATATTACCCCCTTAGAAATGAGTTGAAGACATCATGTGTGGGACAGTCGGGGGAGGAGCAAGTGAAGGAAAGTTCGCCCCTTTTCTTTATGGAGTCTCCGTCGTCGTGGGGCTAGTCTTCGAAGCCCCTTCCTCCGAAGGGACGGGAGGTGAAGGCTCCGCGCCTTCGGGCTGCTCCGTGGGCTCCTGTTTTCTCACACGTGTGACGACCGGATCTTCCAGAAAAGGCTTATATTGCTTAATCTTCAGCGTTAACTTATCTCCTTCCGCAGCGAGAAGATCGATCTCCACCGCCTTTTGCTTGAAAGTGATAAGGATGGCTCCCTCGGGGGTTCGAACCATCAGGAGGACCCAATTGCCTTCCCGCCGCTTGGTCACCACAGTCCCCTCTATTTCCATTTTCTCTGCACGGAGGGCCTCGGGGAGATAAGGGTCGATGAAATCTGGCCCTAAGATCGTGCCGCCGACCCCGACAGCGATCCCTATCAAAAAGGTCAAAACCCCAATCTTCACTTTTGCTCCATTTCTCCCAGCTTATTGAGCCTGATCTCCAGAACCTATCCTTTCTATATGACAATCAGCTGTCAAGTCAATCTTTTCTACGGCGCGTGTGCAACAAGGGGGACCGGGTCTGATACTAGCGATTTAATACAAACGTATTTAAATTTGTTACATTGAGGCTATTCCGAAGGGAAGGAGACTGAAGGACGAGGGAACCGAACGTGAGGCTTGGTGCAGACCCAAACGGTAGGAATAATCACCCCCATTTCCCTCGGTCTCAAGGCTCCTTCCACCGAGGAAATGTAAACTTACTTACTGCGTTTGTATTAGCGAAAATATCATTTCTCAGGCCTAACCCCCTCGTATTTCATTTTTGACCTTCTCTCTTCCACACACTCTTTCCACCATAGCGTCTCTCCCACTGCGAGATCACCTCTTTGTTGTAGACATTGTCGGGCACCTCGCCTTGCAAGGCCTTGAACACCGACTCCGTCGCCCAAAGGATACCAGGCTTTAAACCGCTCCCCACATTGGAAGAAATCATATGTGGGGATAGCAGAACTTTATCTCCTAATATTCGCAGTGGGCTTTCCAGCGCCAGAGGCTCGTACGCGAAAACGTCCAGGGCCGCTGCGGCAATCTTGTCGTTCCTGAGCGCTTCAACAAGCGCGCCCTCGTCCACGCAGAAACCCCGGGAGGTATTGATAAGAATGGCGGTGGGCTTCATCATGGCCAGTTGCTCGGCACCGATCATATGTCGGGTCTCCTTGGTCAGGACGACATGGAGACTAACAACGTCTGATTCCCTAAGCAGACTGTTTAAGTCCACCTTCTTGACGCCGAGTTCTTCGAATCTGGAGTCGGGAACGTAAGGGTCACAGGCGAGAATTCTAGCGTTCCACGGTCGCATAAGGGTAGCCACGCGCCCTCCCACGCGACCGATACCGATCAGGCCGATCGTGATCCCTTGATAACCGTCCGCTCGGGAACCCACATAGCTGCCCTGAAGCCGCATATCTCTCCAGCGGGCGCCTTCTTTCAGGTGGCGGTCTCTCTCCCGGGATTTTTTCAATAGGGTCAGCATGGCCCCGACGGTACCTTCGGCCACGCCTCCCCAATTGGACTCCGTAGGGCAGTGGGTAACCAGAATCCCCATCTCCGTTGCCGCCTCAACGTCCACGTCATCCACGCCGATGGTGTACTTGGCAACGATGCGAAGTTTGTCGGAACTCTGCATGATTTTCTTGGAGATGGGTGAGCTCCGGATGGAGGTTCCTATCAGGGCGTCGGCTCCTCTGGCCATTCGGGCCATCTCGGCCTCATTGTTTCCCTGAGGAGTGTCCCACGAGGCCTCGCCGAGAACCAGCTCACAACTCCGTTCTTCCATCTTCTTGTGTGTGGTTCCCTCTGTGTCCGCGGGCGCAAAAATAAAAATCTTGGCTGATTCCATCGCATCTGCTCCTCTCTATAACAGCTTACTAAGCAGTTCATGATTAAGACTCATCCGTAAGCTCCCAAGTGTTCGGGGCAAAGAGATCCTCCGGACTTATTTTTTTTTCACTCACACCGAGGTCGTAACAGTAGTCCAGAAACTGGCTAATAACGTGGCGGTTTTTTTGCAGGCCGTAAACCCACGGATCTCCCTGGAAAATTTCCCTTTCCTCCTCCAAATAGTGGTTCTTCCACACCAGACGGATGCTCGGGTTCATTCGAATCCAATCGTGGGCCCACTTCCTGGCCCTCGAAAAGACCTCAAAAAGTTTAACCGGCAGATCCGGATCACGGTCCACCGCCGCCTTTCGCGCCGTCAGGACATGCATAATGGGAAATATGCCCGTCTGTTTAAAGTAAGAGGCTTCGGCATCCCGATAATTGACAAATAGTCTTTTGATCCCCTCGCCATAGAACTTCGGAACTCGAGTTGCGCCAAGGACATCGATCTTTCCCTCCTTCAAAGCCAGCGCTGCACTCTCTGCGGGATCTTCTCCCCTTCTCTCAAGCCAATGAATCTCCGAGCCGTCCCGCGTCTTAATCTCGTCCTCATGATCTTTATCGTCCCAATGCTGCGCTGATAAGAAATACCAGTCGACTTTTTTCGCCGGTACTTTATATTCGCTGACGAGCATGCCCCGAATCCAAATACAAGCAGTCTGCACCACACGGGGAAAGCCGATTTTCTTCCCTTCGAGCGAGTCCGGCCCCTGGATACCCGAAGCAGTGTTGCAAAAAACGAAACTATGCCGAAATACACGCGCCGGAAACACCGGGATGCCGACAAACTCCTCCCGACCCCTTGAGATAGAATAAACAAGCTCGGCAAGGGAGAACTCGGAGACATCGAACTCCCCGTGGTAAAATTCCGTAAACATGCCGGCCACGTCGTCCTTCTCCAGGACTTGAAGATCAAGCCCGTCGACCTTAACGAGACCCCGGAGGAGAGCCTGAGTTCGATCATAGTTCCGACACGCCAGGGTAACGCTATAATTCCCCATTTTTTATCCCCCCGTAGAACTGAATCCTTCTATAATAGTCGCATGCCTTAATGCAATTGCTCGTTGTTACTTGCTCTCTCTAAAATTATGGCCATAAGGTGGGAAGTGGGCTGAGTGGGCTTCCTGAGCGCAACATGGACGAAGCAGCGGGGTACCCGCCGAGGGCTTGCTCCGGATGAAAGCCGGAGCTGACCGAAGGGAATTCCGGAAGCTTCATCCTAGCAAGTCCCGGCAGGGTCGCTGCGGGAGGCCGTGGAGCGAAGGGAGTCCCGAAGCCCTTTCGCCACACTTTTTGACGAGTAGCCTTATCTTCGTTGACAGCGCAGCTCCTTATCGAGTAACTTCTCGGAAATAGCAAAGAAACAGACACAAAAGCAGACTCCTATGAAACATGTTGCCTCTTTAATCATTTGCCCACCAAGATAGCCCACCCCGCCTATGGCCGAAAATTTGGATTCCCAACAAGAAGGTGATCGGAAGGGTTTACTTTCCCGCTACCACCTCCTTACGCTCTACCTCCCTGCCGTCATCTTGGCTCTCGGACATGGGATTGCTACGCCGGCGATCCCCGTCTTTGCCAAGTCTTTTGGTACCGGCTTTGGTATCGCATCGCTGGTCATCGTCGTATATTCCCTGGGTTCCCTCATCTCTACCATTCCTACAGGCTTTCTCCTCGACAAAGTAGGACGTCGGCCGATCCTTCTCTCCGGCCCTATTCTTACAGCCGTTTCCTCCCTTTTGATCGCGACCGCACATTCGTTTCCCGCCCTTCTTATCTATCGGTTCATCGGCGGCTGGGCCCAGCAAATGTGGCGGCAGTCTCGGCTCGCTATCATCGCAGACACGGGTAGGAAGCGAGAACGAGGGAGACAGATGACAGGGCTGGTGGCGATGGAAAGTGCCGGGCGGTTATTAGGTCCGGCCTTGGGCGGCCTACTGGGAGGTAGGAATATCCGTATTCCTTTTATCGTCCACGGAATTTTATCACTGGCCGCCGTTTTACCAAGCATTCGGCTGGTTCGAGAGACCGCCCCGACCAGGACGCAGTCCTCATCCGAAGGAGAGGAATCGATCCCTGGCACGAAGGCTTTTTTAATCTCACTCTTGAATATCCAGTATCTCTCCTTCTTTTCAGCCCAGTTCTTCGCCACCATGGCCCGAGGCGCACTTTGGGGTGGGACACTCCTCCTTTATGCAGCTTATGCCTATGATGTCGGCCCTGAAACGTTAGGCTTGTTGAGTGCCGGGACTGGCTTGGTAGGGATCCCGATTACCCTTTCTGCTGGATATCTCATGGACCGCTTCGGGCGCAAAACCACGATCGTCCCTGGGTTTGCCTTGACGGCTACAGGACTCGTCTTCATGGCTCTGAGCGCGCACTGGCATTGGAGTCTCAGCATTTTTATCGTAATTTTTATATGGGTCTATGCGGCCCAGAGCATTACCAGCGGCAACATGCAGGTGCTGGGAGCCGACATCGCTCCCGAGTCTGCACGCGGACGGTTTTTCGGCGTTTGGCGAATGATTGGAGGGTTCGGTCACCTGCTGAGTCCGGCCATCTTTGCTTTGCTGGCGGAACAAGTCGCCTACACCGCCTCATTTTCTTTTCTCAGCCTCTGCGGCTTCGCAGCCGCAGCTATCGTAGGCTTGCAAGTAAGCGAAACCGTGCGACGCAGAAATCTTTAGGGGACTACCACATTAAGTTTTCCGGACACGACTAGGGAATTGCCATGACCCGAGACCGGATCCACTTTATCTTCCTCAACGTGGGACATTTCTACGATCACCTGTTTATCCTGATTTTTGCGACGGTGGCGGCACTGACCTTGGCGGCAGAGTGGAACATGTCTTACGCGGAGCTTATCCCCTATTCAGTGCCCGGGTTCATCGCCTTTGGCGTGGGTGCAATCCCGGCCGGCTGGATGGCTGATAAATGGAGCCGATCCGGCATGATGATCATCTTTTTTGTCTGCATCGGGACCTCCTCGATCCTGACCGCCTTTGCTCAAACCCCGCTGCAGATCGGCATCGGCCTGTTTCTGATCGGTCTGTTCGCAGCGATTTATCACCCGGTTGGCATCGCCATGGTAGTTCATGGCCGTGAAAAGACCGGAGTTCCCCTCGCGATTAACGGCATATTCGGCAATATGGGTGTGGCGACAGCGGCACTGATTGCGGGCATGGTGATCGATATATGGGGCTGGCGTGCAGTTTTCGTGATTCCCGGCATCGTGTCCATCGTCACGGGCGTGGTCTATACAGCCTTCATCTATTCTAGCCGTGAAGCAGCGCCAGCGCAGGGAGTGAGTGGTGTCGAGGCGAAGAAAGCAGGCGCTGATACGGTGAATATCGACAAGCGGACAATGATCCGCGTGTTCGCGGTCATCTTTCTCACGACGGGACTAGGCGGCTTGATCTTTCAAAGTACGACCTTTGCTCTGCCCAAGATTTTCGACGAGCGGCTCGGGACTCTGGCCACCAACGCGACAGCGGTCGGATCCTGGGCCTTCATGGTTTTTGCGGTAGCGGCCTTCGCTCAGCTCGTTGTCGGTTATCTTATCGACCATTACTCAGCCCGCACCGTCTTTTTGTTCGTAGCCGGCTTGCAGGCCGTCTTTTTCGCTGCCATGTTGCATCTGAACGGGATCGCGGCCCTGATCGTCTCGATCGCCTTCATGCTGTTCGTCTTCGGGCAGATTCCGATCAACGATGTGCTGATAGGACGTATGACCGAGAGTGCGTGGCGCAGCCGCGCGTATGCCCTCCGCTATATCATCACCTTCACTGTGAGTGCCACGGCTGTGCCGTTGATTGCCTGGTTACACAGCACCTCGGGATTCAGCGCCATGTTCTTGGTGATGAGTGGCGTGGCAACCTGTATCTTCCTGGCGGTGCTGATGCTGCCCCGCACCGGAGCGGTTTTAGCGGAACGGCCTCGGCCGGCTGAGTGATCGGAGAGATCGGTCACACGAATTTAAACTTTCTCCGCCGCCCGCCTCATCGACCCATCCAAAATCCTGCCTGCTGAAGAGCTCCCGAAAGATCCTTCTCTCTTCCTCGGATTGCCGGACGTTTTCTTCCAGATGACTGAGCCAGTAGTTACGGCCTTTCGGATCAGATCTCCAGGCGGGCCGAAAACCACCACCTTGCCCTCCTCTTTGGCCCTGGACAGAACTTTTCCCCATTGGCTTTTCCACTCCGGCTTCACCTGGGAGCACACCGACTGCCACGATCCAAAGGAAAACAATAGGGCCCCGGTGAAAAAGAGAAATTTGACTGAAATGCGAGAATCCATTTTCCCTTTCATATCCGCCTTGATCCTTAAAATAATCTCAGGAATCCTTCCTCACAGAACAGCATAAGCAACAGATACTATTGAAAGTCTCCCCGATCCTGGCTAGAGTCCGTCTGAATCCCGCTTCCAAACGTTCCGGCCCCCAAGGGAAGGGGCTATGCTCCCGAATCAGTGGGTGGTCCTTCACCGGCAAAGGGCACTGCGGAGAACCGATCTTCCAAAGACAAATGGCGCAAGGGAAAGGGCAAAGGTATGGTTCCAAATGAACGAACAGGGGTCATCTTCCACGAGGGTTTGGCCGCAGAGCAGATGCTGAATCTCGCCCGGCAGGCCGATGAACGTAACTTCGACGGCATTTTCTTGTCGGAAGAGGCGGGGCACAACTCCCTTGTTCTCCTCGGGGCGATGGCCTCGGTCAGTCGGCGGGCTCGGATCGGCTCTTGTATCGCTAGCATCTACACCCGGAGTGCCCCGATCTACGCCATGGGTATCAACACCATTAACGACCTGTCCGGAGGCAGGGCCATCCTGGGTTTGGGCACCTCCCCACCCTACTTTGTCAAACACTGGCACAATACACCCTGGGAGCGACCGGTAAGCCGGATCAAGGACTATATCAAAATCGTTCGGGCTACCCTCACAGGGGAGAAGGTCTCCTACCAGGGACGGGCCTCTAGTTGCCGGGACTTCCAACTGGCGGTGAATCCCCCTCGGAATCGGATTCCTTTGTATGTAGGGGCCATCGGGCCCCAGATGGTGAGGGCGGCCGGGGAGGTGGCCGACGGAGTCATGCTCGCCCCGATGCTGAGTGAGGAGTATCTAGAGTATTCGATTCAAAATCTTAAGCGAGGGGCCGAGAAGGCGGGAAGGGACTACCGGGAGATCGACGTTGCGGCGCCGATTATCACCTCCGTGGACCCAGACGAGAGGAAGGCCCTGGACCGGGCCCGAGTTTATCTGACCTATTTCGCCGTGGTTTTCTATTACGAGTTCCTTTTGGACATGTCGGGATTTCACGATTTGGGGAAGAAACTGCGAAGGGTAAACAAAGAGAAGGGGTACCTGGCGGCTACGGAGTTAGTGAGTGATGATATGGCGCGAAAGCTGACCATTGCGGGCACTCCGGAGCAGTGTAAAACCAGGCTGGCTCAGCTCCGAGCAGCGGGGTTCCGATTCGCCATCCTCAACCCACCTGGGCCGCGCCGGGTGTTTAACCAGCCGGTGCAAGTCCCCGTGGACCCTTGGGAGACATACAGCGCAGTCCTGAAATACCTGGCTCCGGATGAGGCGTCAGGATGACTGAGGTGCGGTTTCACTGGACTTCGCCGGGCATGCTCCGGCAAAGGTATGCCGTCTACCCTCCCGAGGAAGGGGACCGAACCCGACCTTTCTCAGAGAAGGTGTGGAGCAGAGTAGAGACGCTACCGATGGAAAGGCTCCGAGAAATTCAGCTTGAGAAGATCAAGGCTGTGGTGGCCTTTGCCTGGGAGAGATCCCCTTTCTACAAGACACTATGGCAGGCTTATGGGGTCAGCCCCGAGTCCTTAAAGTTCCTAGAGGATATCCAGCGGCTCCCTGTAGTCAGGAAGGAGGACTTTGAGGCCTCCCAGGTAAAGAGTCCTTTATTTGGGGACCTGGCAACCTTTCCTGTAGATTCCGGCCAGTACATGAAGTTCTGGAGCACGTCAGGCACTACGGGGCGGCCGCGTTTGTGGCTGGTGACCCGGGAGGACCATGAGAACGATCTATACGTTGCCATCCGAAGCCTCTATGCCTATGGCATACGTCCCGGTTGGAGAGGGTACTTTGGGTTTGCCTATCCTCCCTTTGAGGGACTGTGGAAAATCCACTACGCAGCGGAGGCCATGGGCTGCCATATCATTCCCAAGGGGCCTTTTCCCACGGCAGCCATGCTGCGAAATCTGCTGACCTGGAAGGCGGACTTCATGGTGTGCACCCCCACTTTCGCCATCCGGCAGGGGGAGGTGGCCGAGCAGGAAGGCATCGACCTCAGGCAGATCGGTATAAACGTGATCGTGTTGGCGGGTGAGCCGGGTGCCTGTCTCCCCGAGACTAAAGGACTGATCGAGGAGATGTGGGGAGCGGTGGTGCACGAGGCTATGGGTATGACGGAGGTGGGTGGACCCATCCTTTATACCTGTGAGGCACAGGCGGCCAAGCCCTACCCTTCAACCCACATGACATTGGACTACTGCTTCTTTGAGGTGCTGGATCCTGAGGGGATGACGCCCGTGGGGCCTGGAGAAGAGGGCGTTATGGTGCTGACCTCGTTGTTCCGGCTGGGCATGCCGGTGGTGCGAATGATCACCAATGACATCGTACAGACTTCGGAAGAGGCCTGCACATGCGGCAGGAGCTTTCCCTTAGTGAAGGGAGGGGTGAGGGGCCGGACGGACGATGTGATTTTCATCAAGGGGGTGAAGTTTTATCCAGCCGTTGCCGAAGCAGCAGTCCGGAGCGTAAAAGGCTTGGGACATGAATTCTATATAGAGTACGAACACGGGAATCTAAGCCTGGTGGCAGAGGCAGCCAAAGAGGTGGATGAGAGACAATATCCTGACCTTGCCTTGGCGCTTCAAAAGGAGTGCCAACGTCTTACAACTTTGACCCTACCCGTGCGCATGGTCCCGGCCGGCAGCCTTCCCAGAGCGGAGATGAAGAGCCGCAGACTGCGACGAATCCACTAACCCGAAAGGGGAAGGCAAGGTTTTAATCCGGGAAGATCCGCCCGAATTTGTCGGTTGACATGGGAGGTGCCCCGCTATAAGGTTTCACCAAGCCCAATCTGACCTAGGGAGGTCTATCATGGAAAAAATAATAAGCAGTGCATTGGTTTTTGGCCTGGCCTTCGGCATCTTGATGGCACGGGGCGCCGTAGCCGGGGAGACGGCAGGCCAGGTCCTGGCGAAGTTGGAGAAACTTTCGCCCGAGGCACGACAGAAGGCCCTAATCAAGGGGGCCAAAAAGGAAGGAGTGGTCACGATCTATACCTCCATGAGGCAGGACCAGTCGACCCCCTTTTCCAAGAGGTTTAATAAGCGTTACCCCTTCCTCAAGGTCAATACTTTTCGGACTGCCGCGTCGAGGCAAATGGCAAAGGTCCAAGCTGAATTCAATGCGGGAAGGCATGAAGTGGACACTTTGAACACCAGTCCTGCAGGCTCCTTTACGCACAAGAGATTCGGTATCTTGGACACTTACCACTCACCAGCGAGAGAGTTTTTCGATGCCACCTATAAAGACAAGGAGGGATATTTTACTCCCCTTTACGTGATTCCAGTTGTCCTTGGGTACAATCCCTCTCTGGTAAAACCGGAGGAAGTCCCTAAGAGCTATGAGGATCTGCTGGACCCAAAGTGGAAAGGAAAGATGCTCCTGGACACCGACGACTTTGAGTGGTATATCGCCCTGCTCAGGTACTTCGGCAGAGAAAAAGGCCTCCAGTACATGAAAAAGCTGGCAACGCAGGATCTCTCAATGCGGCGGGGAAGAACCCTTCAGACGCAGTTATTGATGGCGGGGGAGCAACCCTTAGCCATTGCCCTCCATGCCCATACGGTACTGGACATGAAGGGGAAAGGGGCGCCGATCAACTGGACCACACTGGACCCATATTTCGCTAAGCCCAATACCCTCATGTTGGCTAAACACGCGCCCCACCCGTACGCGGCAGCCCTCTATATCGACTGGGCGCTTTCCAAGGAGGGGCAGACCATGATCACAACCTTCGGTCGCGTGTCGGCCCGGAGGGACATCAAGCAGCGGTTCCCGGAATTAGTAAAGAAAAAGTTTGTTCTGACGGATGCCGATTCGATAGGCCCGGTTCTGAATAAGAGCATCAAAGAGTTCCAAGAAATATTTATGAGGTAGCTACTCCAGCAATTTTTCACGGACTAAGGAGGAAAAGAAAAGCCGAAGGAATAGAGCCGGACAACTGGAAGGCAGAGGTCATGTCGCCTAGTGGCAGGAGCGATTTGACCTTCTCTCTTTATGGTCCTTCTTTCATTCGGAGAAGGAGAAAAGTTATTGGAGGTCATCCGCTCCGAAGGCTTTAGGAAGGCCGTCTATCTCTTGGGTGGATACGACGCTCTCCGCATAGGCAAGTTTCTCTACCGCCGGCATCGGAGTCTTTGAACATTAGACGGGTGCGAGAAAGGTAATTCGCCACTGAATAGTCGTGATTCCATTCAAGAGCTATTTGATTGTGTCTCAGCACGATCCTGGGTTGTCAGGTGCCCCCCTGAGCAAAAACTCATATTCCGCGTTTCTCCCTTACACTTCGGACAGGTGAGGGGGTCTGTTTCGTAGACCTTTTGGATGAAGTGTGACCATCGCTTTTTTAACTCCTTGGAGATGGGGGGGGACCTCGATGACCTCGAGCTTCCAGCTAACCGCCTCTACCGTTTCGGGCTTCTCTTTCTTTCTCTTTCCCCTTGATACATCGCTGTATGTAACATAGTAGCGAACCAGTTGGTCCCCTTTATTTGGTATGTGGGCCGCGATGAATACAACCCAATCCAGGACAGCGAAGACGGCAAAGTTTCTCTTGAGGTTTGGATTCAACTTGGTGCGGTAGTGCACGGTCTTGCTTTGTTTCTGTTAGATCATTTCTTGCTTGAAGAAGGCGAAGCGGAGGATATGCTGCACTAGACTCTCTCGTCCACGGTTGTCCTGACTTTTGATCTTGACCTGATTATGGATATTTTATCGTCGACTTGGCATGGTCCGAATTGTCTTCGACCAGCAGGATCGTAATCCCGTTATGGTTCATGCTTTCACCTCCACTTGCGCCTTGAGCCAAGTGAAGTGGAATGTGGTCCCCTGCCCCTTGGCCGACTCTACCCATATGCGGCCACCGGCCCCTTCGATGATCTTCTTAACGATCGCCAGACCCACCCCCGTTCCCTCCGCTTCAGTCTCTTTAAGACGCTGAAAAATCTCAAAAATCTTTTCGTGATACGCCGGGTCAATCCCGATCCCGTTGTCCCTGACAGTGCACTCCACCCTCTCGCCACCGTCTTTGGCGCCGATCTCGATGACGGGAGCAGCGGAATCTCCGAGATACTTGACGGCATTACCCAAGAGGTTCGTCATGACCTGCTCGATGTGGGTTTGTACTCCCCAAAGCGTTGGGAGGTCATGGCGGACCACACGGATCCCTCTGGCACGGATCGTCTCGCCCCACTCAAGGAGAAGGGCGTCCACTACCTGGTCGAGGGAGACTCTCTCGGGACAGTG
>JAPUHZ010000260.1 GCA_027297485.1 Deltaproteobacteria bacterium | reverse complement strand
GAGCGGTGAATTCAAACGCTTTGATCTTGATCCAAGAACGGGTCCCCACAACAACATAGTCGATGCAAAGGGATTCGTCTGGTACGCGGGAAATCGTAGCGCACATATCGGCAAGATTAATCCTAAAACTGGCAAGATAACGAAATACACAATGCCGGAAGGGGTTATAGACCCGCACACGCTTATATTTGACGGCAAAGGAAACATCTGGTTCACCGCTCAGCAAAGCAACTTCGTCGGCAAGCTGGATATGAAAAACGGCCAAGTAAATGCCATCAAGGTACCAACTCCGTGGTCTCGGCCCTATGGAATCGTCATGGATTCTCACGGCAGGGTATGGTTCAACGAGTTCGCCAAGAACAAAATTGGAATGATCAATTCTGTGACCATGGAACTGAAAGAATACAAACTGCCGCGAAAAAAGACACGAGGGCGTCGTATCACAATCTCATCCGACGGGGGTGTGTGGTACGTGGATTACAGGGGCGGTTTTCTCGGCAGGCTGGATCCCGAAACTTCGCAGGTTAAGGAGTGGGCGGTTCCAGGCGGAAGCGGTGCAAAGCCCTATGGGCTGACCATTGATGAGCGAGACAGACTGTGGTTCGTGGAGACCGGGCCAGAACCAAACCGTCTCGTTGGATTTGATCCGCTCTCAGCGAAATTCTTCAGCAGCACAACAATCAAAAGCGGCGCCGGCAGCGTCCGGAACATGGTCTATGACGCGTCTCGCCGACAGATTTGGTTCGGGACGGATTTCAATACGATTGGACGGGCGCAACTGCCGTAAGTTGAATCACTCTGAAAGCCCAAACCTTTTTCGATTGGTACGCGTGAATATCCGCGATCGACTTGCCTTTTACGGTGCGTTGGTGGGCCTCGTTATTTTCCCTGCGGCGGTGTCCTCGTATAGAGACACTCCAAGAAGTACGAGTGTCAGGCTTGAGTTATTGAGCATTCCTTTCTTCTTCCCCTCTCGCCGCTGAAGCGCACCTCACTTACACGGTGCCCAGCGCCTTGTCTTCAAACATCTTCCGCACCAAAAGTCAAAAACTAAAGCCTGACACATTTTCCTCTGGTGTCAAGAAATGATCCACTGAGTCAATGCCCCACTTCAGAATTCGATCCCGGAAATCTCCTAAAGAGCCAAAAGCGGACTTGACCGTATGCCGCGGAAGCAGTGCAACTTATCGGTTAAAGTCCGACGCGGGGAATTATCGGTTCACCCCGCTAGCGAAGATCCGGTTTTGAGGGGGGGGGACTGGACTTCTATCGATCGACAACCCTAAACGGGCACGAAGCTGGGAACGGCGGATACAGCCAAGAGTTGACCTAACGATAGATGAGCCTGTCCTCTACTCTACCCTTTTTGACCCCTTTTTCATTACGCGGAATTTACCTTACAGGGCCTCGCTTTTCAAATGGCATTTTGTATACCAGTCAGGGAGGATCCGAGGCGATACCGCAGTTTACTTGCCGAAGGAGAAGGTTTTCTTCTCCTCTGATCTCCTCTTTACCGAAAACAACCCGGCCGTGAGGAATGGGGGCTCGGTAAACTGGCAGCGCATGCTTGAGAAATTCAAGAGCACCGAGATTGAGGCGCTCGTGCCAGACCACGGCCCGATTGTCAAGGGGGGCTCAGAACGTCAGGCAGGCCATCGATGCCTTAGATAACTATTTTGACAATGTTCGTACACAGGTCAAGTCGATGATGGATGCGGATAAGGGGCTTAATGACATCCTGCACGGGATTGATCTAGAGAAGTATGCTAAATGGGGCAGGGAACGGCACATCACTCGTAACGTCGAGAAGATTTATAAAGAACTTGGGGAAAAACGGCCCTAGTCTGAATATTTTAGCCACTCAATTGTTTTTTCTCTTGCGGGCTGCCTCCGTACCTGGCCAGACCATTTAGGTCCACCATCGGTTCAGGTCGAAAGCGCCAAACTGACGATCCTCTGTATAAGCCCATCGTAGGTGAGCCCGGCTTTGAGGGCTGACTGGGCGAATTCGTCATCACAATCTAGATTGGGATTTGCGTTCGCCTCCAGTATGACTATGCCGCCGTCGGGCGTAACTCGCAGATCAATCCGGCCATATCCTCGTATCCGCAGAACACGGTAAACCTTTTTGCAGATCCTTGCGATTCGCTCCACCGTACCCTCCGGAAATGGTTGAGCAAAAATGTTTTGGATTCCCCACCGCTGGCGGTAGGCATCGTCCCATTTGGCCTTGAAGGTTGAGAACCGAGGGCGGCCCTCGGGCACTCCGGTGAAGATCACCTCGCGTATCGGAAAAACCTGCAACCGCCTGTTTCCGAGAATGCTGACATAGAGCTCACGTCCTTCGATGTATTCCTCTGCCAGCGCCTCCTGGCTCATCCGTTCATGAATGAACCGGACACGTTCCTCAAAGGCCTGATCGCTCTCGACGAACGAGTCCTGAGAAATCCCGTAGGAGGCTTCCTCTTTAAGGGGTTTGATAAAGAGCGGAAAGGCCAGCCGTTTGGGTTTCCTAACAGTGGCGCCGGGAGAAAAGATGACAAAGGCCGGAAAACGGATGTGGTGATAGGCCAGGATCTCTTTGGCCATGCCCTTGTTCTTACAGAGCGTGAGTCCCGTGGGACCGGTGCCGGTGTACCGGACGTCCAACATTTCGAGGAGACCAGCCAGATCCCGGTCGGAGGCCGAACGGTTGTTGAAATGCTCGGCGAGGTTGAATACCACATCGGGCGGATGTGTTTTGATTTCTTCTAGGATCAGTTCCGGTTCGTCGTAGACACCGATCGTGCGCACCTCGTGGCCCAACTGCTGCACGGCGCCGATCACATGCGCCTCGGCCTTCCAGTCCTCGGTCTTAAGCTCACGGCTGAAGTCCTGATCCGCGGGAGGCGTGCCGGCGGTGTCGAAGAGCACCAAAACTTTGAGCTTTTGCCTCATCTCTACCTTTCCAGAAAATCAACTCAGGCCGAATCCGTATATCACGACCTCTTGAACTTGCCGGTCAAGCGGTAATGGGAAACCAGCGTCGCCAGATAGGCCGCGATCTCCAGATCAGAGAAATCCGCTCGCAGCCTCAGGTTCAGTTCAGCGCAGCGTTCGGTCAACTCCCGCAGCAAACGATTCACCGTGAATTTCGGCTCACCACTCCAGCCCGAGACGGCATCCAATATCGGTTTTCTCGACCGTCGCAGGAACGCTGCCGCCCGCTCGCCTGAGGGGGCGGCGGAGGAATGGGCAAACAGCCTCCGCAGATCTGAGTCGAAAAAGTCGGGGAACTCCTCCGCATACCGCCGCCGCCGTCTTTTGTAATAGGTCCCCAGGCGCGACCGGAGACGTGAGGCCTCACTCACCTTGGCCCTCGAAACGGATGGGGGCGACTTGCCGGCCACCTTCCTCATCAGTTCGTCCACGAATTGAAGCTTATCGAGCGCCTTCCAGCCCTGGTACTGCCGCCTCCAATCCAACCCGGGCGTGAGCCATATGGCGACCGTCTCGGCAAAGTCCTCCTCGGGATGACTCTGGGCGTACCAACCATCAAGGTGCCGTACAAATCGCTTGCTGTACGGCCGGGCGCGGAAACTCTCGGAAAAATTAAGCGAGGGCGGCCCAAACACCTTTTGCCATAAGGGCTCTTTTTCCAGGAGATAGGCGTGATTGAGCACATGCCCCATCTCGTGACGCAGGAGACGCATACACCAGGCCTCAGTGCCAC
This sequence comes from Deltaproteobacteria bacterium, assembly GCA_027297485.1. The sequence goes on along the minus strand of JAPUHZ010000260.1, from coordinate 2,356 downwards.
CCTCAACCTCCATCATCATCTTCTCCTCAAGCTTTTTCAGCCGGGGGTGGGCCAGGTAGAACGGGATAGCGATGGTCGAGGCCCCATCAGGACAAAACCATTCATCCCCAATGTAACACACGGGCTTAAGGGCAATCTGCTTTTCTTCCAGTTCCCCGTAAAAGGCCTCAATGCGTGACTCGAGCTCTGTCCCAGGGATCTTAAGCCTCATATCGCAGATCCGCATCTGGAGCAGTTGCTCGTCCGCGCTGTTGGCCCAGTCCGGGGTCGAAGGAGTTGACGGAGGGGTTCCCCGGGCGCCCTGGGCAGGTGACTGATTCATGAAATTATTGTAGCAGAGGTCCGGTTGGAGGGCTACACTATGGATCCACTGTCGGTTTGGGAATAACCTCCATCTCCTCTGTGGGAGGCACCCGGAGGATATCGTTACGGCCATAGGGCCAGTTAAGACGAGGGGCTTGACTATTTATCGAAATATCTATATAGATCGATATATCTAAGAGCTTTACCTATGGACTTTATTCGGACACTCAAAGCACTGGCCGACCCTAACCGGCTTCGCGTTCTGGCGGCCGTGGCTGAAGAGGAATTAACCGTCGGGGAGATTCAGGAAGTCGTGGATTCCGTGCAATCTTCGGTCTCGCGCCATTTGGCGATCCTTCGAGACGCGGGATTCGTCCGGGACCGTAGAGAGGGTACGAATGTTTATTTTGCGTTGCGCCGCGATATGCCGAAACCGGCCGGGCAGCTGTTTCACACCGTGGCGAACCGATTTGCAGATCTGCCGGAGGTAAAGGAGGATCGGAGGCGTTTGAACGATTGCCGTCGAAAACGATTGAAACGGTCTCGGGATTACTTCGAGGCCGTTGCGGGGGACTGGGAACGAATTCGCAAAAGTTATTTTGACGATCGGGTGACCTCAATCGCCCTGGAAAAACTGGTGCCATCGGGTCTGGTTCTGGCTGATGTCGGCTGTGGGACCGGGAGCCTAACCTTTGAGCTAGCACGCCTTGCAAAACAGGTGATTGCCATTGATCTCTCGCAGGAGATGTTGAGACGGGCCAGCCATTTGGCGAAGGGAAAAGGAATCCACAATGTAGAGTTTCGCCGCGGTGACGCATCGAAACTGCCGCTGGCAGACGAGACAGTAGATTCGGTTTTTTGTGTGATGGTACTCCACTTTCTGGAGAATCCGGGTCAGGCCGTGCGGGAATTGTGCCGCGTTACACGACCGGGCGGAGCCGTGGTCCTGGTTGATCTCGTGGACCATAACCAAGAGTGGATGAAGAAGGAAATGACCCATCGGTGGCTTGGATTTGACCGAACCACCATAGAAAAGTGGTTTCGAGCAAGCGGTGCCGCACAGGTAGAATTCGAGTTGACGGGAAGCTACGTTGGGAGAAAGATGAACAAAAACGGAAAACGGCCAGTAGAGATTTTCGTTGCGCGGGCGAGTTTGAGAAAAAAACTCGCCACTCATCGCTCCAGGACTAAATAGGATACGGGAAATGGAATCAACCTTTAAAAAAATCCTTTCGGAGAGGATCCTCATTATTGACGGGGCCATGGGGACTATGATCCAGGCCCTCAAATTGGACGAGAAGGATTTTTGCGGTGATCGTTTTGCGGATCATCCGCGGCCACTCAAGGGGTGCAACGATCTGCTCTCGATCACGCAACCGAATGCGATCGAAAAGATTCATAGCGAGTACCTTAGAGCAGGCGCAGACATCATCGAGACCAACACTTTCAACTCCAATGCCATCTCCCTATTGGACTACGACCTTGAGGGTGAGGTCCATGCTATTAACGTCGCGGCGGCAAAGATCGCCCGTCGCGCCGTAGATGCCATGAATAAAAAGACACCGGATAAGCCCCGTTTCGTAGCAGGTGCTATCGGACCTACAAACCGGACTGCTTCGCTTTCGCCGGATGTGAACAATCCGGCCTATCGGGCAGTGACCTTCGATCAGTTGGTGAATGCCTACTACGACCAGGTCTCGGGTCTCGTAGAGGGGAAAGTGGATTTGTTATTGCCGGAGACCACCTTCGACACCTTAAATCTCAAGGCTTGCCTCTTTGCCATCTCCAAGCTGTTCGAGGAGCGGGAGATTCGCCTGCCTATTCTGGCTTCGGTAACAATCACGGACCTAAGCGGTCGCACCCTTTCCGGACAAACCCTTGATGCCTTTCTCACATCTATATCCCATGCGGATCTGGTGGCGGTGGGTATGAACTGTGCCTTGGGACCCCACCAGATGAGTCCCTATGTCGAGGAACTCTCGCGACTTTTGTCTCTCCCGACCTTCTCATATCCCAATGCGGGACTTCCCAACGAGTTTGGCGGATACGACAT
>JAPUHZ010000026.1 GCA_027297485.1 Deltaproteobacteria bacterium | reverse complement strand
CAAGGCGATTGTCTCTTGACCTTCCCCCCGCTTGGCCAGGATAGCGTCGGCAACCCAATTCGCAGTCTTGTTCAGCTGTTCGTAGGTAAGCTCACAACTTCTAGATCTTACGGCTAGATTGTCGGGATACAGGCGTACCATTTGCTCGAAACGGTCCGGGATCGATTGCTCGATCTCTTCCTTCCTGAATTCGACGAACGTGCCCGCCGGATGGAAGCACTTAGCCCGAATAGTATCGTCTGCCTTCATTGGGTGGGAAGTATATGCCTATCACACCAGAAATGCCCAGGCCAAACTCTGTAAATAAGCCTATTGACCGAGGAAATATTAGTCTTTGGAATTTAAGGGAATTTAAGGGAAGTTAAGGGAGTTATTTGGTGTTTAGAGAAGCCTGCCGAAGAAAAAAAATAAGGTGATTCACCCCAAGAGGTATTTCAAATCGCAAAAAAGACTGCCAACCCCATTTCTCTCCTGGTTGACACGCCTCACGCCCACTATTATAGAATCTTGATCCTGGGAAAGGAGACTGATCCCTTGACTGCAAAAGATCCCTCATTCAACTGGGACAGAGAAGCTGACGTTGTAGTTGTAGGATATGGCCTTGCCGGTGCGGCTTCGGCGATCGTGGCCCACGATGCTAACGCCAATGTTCTTCTGTTAGAAAAGATGCCCCATCCCGGTGGAATCTCTATTCTGTCAGGTGGAGGGATAGCCTTTGCACGCAATGCCGAGTCGGCTTTCACTTACCTCAAGCGGACCTGTAATGGGACCACTCCGGATGATGTCCTCCGACCGTTGGCAGAGGGAATGGTTCAGGTCATCGATTTGATTAAACAGCTGGCCGAAGTGAGCGGAACTGAACTGGCGCAAAGCGAAGTGCGCGGTCACGGCACCTATCCATTTCCGGGAACGAACGATATCGACTCCATTAAACTGAAAGATTTCCCGGCCTATTCCGAGTTTCCCTGGGCTAAGGGGCTCAGGGGTGGAGCACGGCTTTTTAAGGTGATTTTGGACAATGTGAACTTGAGAAAGATCCCGGTGTTATACTCGATCCCGGTGCACAGCCTCGTAACCGGATCGGACGGAGAGGTCCTGGGCGTTGTCGCCGAGAACAACGGAGAGGTAATCAACATCAAGGCAAGGAGGGGTGTCATACTCGCCTGCGGCGGATTCGAGAATGACGAAGCCATGAAGCTCCAATACTTCGAGGCCCAGCCGGTCTATCCGGTTTACCTGGGTAACACCGGAGACGGGATTAAGATGGCCCAGAAGGTCGGTGCGGCCCTCTGGCACATGTGGCATTTTCACGGAGGATACGGTTTTAAGTATCCAGAATTTCCTTTTGCAATCCGTCATGTTTGGGCGGGGCCCAGAAAAGATGACCGGAAGATGATCTGGATCGCCGTAGACCGAAAGGGAAAGCGGTTTATGAACGAGTACCCCCCAGCACCACAGGATACGGGCACACGACCTCTAGAGTATTACGACGCCGACATTCAAGACTACCCACGCATTCCTTGCTACCTCATCTTCGATGAAGAGGGAAGGAAACTAGGGCCTTTGGCAATGGTAATCGTGAACGACGAAAGGTATTTCTACAAGTGGAGTGAAGACAACTCCGCCGAGATTGAAAAGGGTTGGATCATGAAGGCTGATTCGGTCGAGGAGTTGGCCGCGAAAATAAAAGTGGACGACCGTGTCTTAAAGTCTACCGTCGATCTCTGGAACGGCCATTGTTCCACCGGAATAGACGTAGCCTTCGGTCGACCGCCGAAGACCATGATGCCTATCCGTAAACCACCCTTCTACGCCATGGAGGCATGGCCCATTGTCTCCAACACCCAAGGGGGACCTACGCACGATCCTTACCAGCGGGTTCTCGATCCTGACGGGAAACCGATACCCCGGCTCTATGTTGCCGGCGAGATCAGCTCGATCTTCGGCCATTTATACCTAGAGGCAGGAAACATCACAGAGTGCTTTATCGGCGGTAGGATCGCCGGAAAGAACGCCTCTGAAGAAAAGCCCTGGGGTTGAGTTCGGGTTTTATCAGGTTTGGGTTTGGGGTCAGACATAACACTCTTATCAATCTCTTCGACCTTCACTCTCTGCCCTGGCAGCTGACCGCGACAACATGAGGCTATCGTTGGCATGATCACGTCTCAAGGACTTTGCGACTTCGCTCACCTTGTACCCACAGTCCCGAACCAACCGCGCGATCGCCTCTGCTCATTTTTCGTAACTGCCCAACGGCGGTCCGGCCCCCGTAATACCTCGGGCGTCGGCGCCATTCGCTTCGATTTCGACTGCTTGGAGACATCTGGTGGCGATGCATTTCTTGCCCTTAAGGATCATTACCTGAAGTGTAGACCTTCGTATTCGGATAGAAAGAATACCAGCCGAACCAATAGGAGATGTGTCCCCCCAGGCGTGGTAGGCGTTCCCCGCTCCGGCGGTTGAGGAGATATTCTTCCCGTACTTGCCATATCTCTCCACTTGTTTGCTCCACCACAGATGTTGGAGTACTTCCCAGTACGAAAGAGTAATCATGACGTTCGTAGGCACGGGCAGTACGTGTGGCGCCATTGGCGATGATGGTGAGATTGACTCCCGCCATTGAATCGTTGACCACTCTTCTCTTATTTAAAATCTCAAGCGGATAAGCCTTGGCCTGGCCTTTGAGTTGTAATGCAAAGACATAGCTCTTTGGTAGTAGTCGCCGGTCTCGT
>JAPUHZ010000259.1 GCA_027297485.1 Deltaproteobacteria bacterium | reverse complement strand
ATGAAAGTAGTTAGGCTCATCCCAGGTAAGGCCGTAGTGCGAGGAGGTGGAGGCAACCAGCAGAAAGACCCATCCCCCTATCAACCAAGGGATGATCCAAGGCCGCAGCCATCTTCGCCCGGCGCAGATTTTACTCAATGATATTTCCCCTGATAATCTTGGAGACGGATCCGGAGAAGCCCGAAAAAAGAGGTAACGATGTCTCGCCATAACCTTACTTTTGTCCGCTCACCGTTGCGCCAATGGACTGGGATTTCAGAGACCCTATATCCTTTAAGATGAGCTAGGAAGAGAATCTCGGCATCAAAACTCCAATTAGAGAGCTGTTGCCGGGAAAAGAGATCCCTAGCGATACCACTCCGAAACCCTTTGAAACCACAAGTGAAGTCAGAAACCCGTAACCCCAGGATCCAATTGGAGAGCATAGTATAGGTCTTCCCCAAAACCTCTCGATAAAGTGGTTGATGAATCTCGATTGTCGCGCCGGATTTTTGTCGGGTACCGATAGTTATGTCGCAGTCCTTCTCTAAATGAGAAAGAAAGAGGGATAACGTCTCGATGGGCACCGAAAGGTCTGCGTCGGAAAAAAAGAGGTACTTGCAGTTGCCCAAAAGCATGCCCTCTTTAACAGCTTTTCCCTTACCAAGATTTTGCTGCTGATAAATTCTGACTTCAGGGTGTTGCCCAAAACGTTTCTTAACCAACTCTACGGTCCGATCCTTACTGCCGTCGTCTACTATAATGATTTCGAAAGTATAGGGCTGGTCTTTTAAAAACTTTAGAATGCGATCCAAACTGCCTGCAATGCGCACCTCCTCATTGAAGGCGGGGATGATCAGGGACAGGTAAACTTCCTTAGGGTTTCCCTCAGGTGGCATCCCTGTCTCTAGCAGTGTTCCTCTGTTGAACGGAGACCACCGACAATCCAAAAGGGAGATTTAAGTTGAGTTTGGTGACGATCCATTGTTCTAGTCGTCCGATCTGGATCAAGAGGCCATTTAGAACTTTTAGGATTGGCATAAAGTCTGGGGAATAACCGTTGGCATCTTTCTGAAGGAATCTTTTTACGCGCCTGACCAGCACTGCCATCGGAAAGACAAAAAAGAACATATAGGTCAATTTTTTAACGGATAGACCTGCTTATTGACTTGCCTTAGCCAGGCCGGAGGTTGTATACCTCCGCTGGTGCCCCAAGGCCTCATCCAATGAGGCTTTATAATACCATAAAAGTTGGAACTGTCACAATTAACAAGCCGCTGGCTTTAAGAATTCGGCGACACTCAATCAGCGCGTGAATATCATCGTCAACATGCTCAATAACATCCAGGGCCAGCACTAGATCAAAGGAACCTTCTTTAAAAGGCAGTGAGAAGGCCGTCCTATCAACCTGGCACAGGCGTTTAAGACCTCGACCCTGACAGAACTGAAGGGCCGCTCCAGAAACATCAACACCTACCATGCGCAAGTTAGATTCAAAGACCTTAGCGGTATAGCCGGCCCCACATCCGATGTCTACGCCAACGCCTATAACCTCTTGGTCCTGTTTGAGACTCAAGTCATGTACCAACGAAAGGACCATTTCCCTCTTGGGTACATTCCACCAGTAGTTTTGTTCCTTCTCGTAAAGGTCGGTAATTAAATCAGGGCGCATGGGTTTTTGGTTGTAGCAAGAATTTTTCTTATTATTTATTACCTCACAAGAAACAAATAGATTTTCATCTGGTATCTCTCGTAAATATTTGTGCCCCACTATACTTTCGCCTATTTGGAGGTCTTCTCGTATTTAACTCTCAATGGCTCCCGCGGCTCTCCTAAGAAGGATGCTCATTGGATCTTTCTTCTTCGAACTTAAATAAAAAGATTGTGTATCCGACCTTGGCCAGAGGGTTCTTTTGCCGAAAGGCGCTGAAGGAGTTCGGGTCTATCCCCAAGTTTGGCAAAGGAGTTTCCGTGCAAACAAAGCTGGCTTCCGGGTTCAATTAGGCAGCTCCATATTTAGGCTGGCTATCGCTGCGCGGGTGCCAGATGCTGAAAGCCTATGTATTTTCCCAGAGTTACACAGAAGGTAACGATGCTTACCCATCCTCTCTTTTCTATGAGATCTTTCATGAACTCTTGGGGTCCGTTGGTGCCGCCACCGTCGATGAAACTCATCTCGTAAATTATGACATTCCTTTTGAGAACGGTCTTGAGGCTAGCATGGAAGTGGCGACGGTTTTCCTCTTCGTTCAACAAAGGAATGACTACCAATACAATTACGGGTGGTTTCTGAGCAAGACTTATTTAAGGGTGAATAAAACGGAGGTTTATGATACAAACAAGTTAACTCTAGGTTTCTTATGCCAGATGGGGCTTAAAGAGACCAGTCCATTTCTGCTTCACACACATTATTTGATTAGTCGCGTATTGTCATAGAACCATGCTAGAGAATGGTAGAGGGTTTACCCTCATAGAGCTGTTGGTAGTCATAGCCATCATAGGTATCTTGGCTGCCATTGCGATTCCACAGTATGTTGCATATCGAAGAAGGGCTGATGAGTCTCAAGTGAAATACGATATAAAAAACGCGGCAGTGGCCCAGGAAGCCTATTTTGCAGATACCCAGTCATACAAGTCATGTAGCCCCTGTACCAGTTCCGATATGCCAGGATTTAAAACGACTGCAGATGTAACCGTTAATGCTACAGTGGCAGGAGAGACCTTCACCCTTAGCGGCACTCATACTCGATGTGGGGCGGATGTATGGACATATAGCAGCGTCTCCGGATCAATCACAATCCCCGCAACGCCCTGTGAATAGCGGTCCAGTCCAGATCCCCTCATGACTTTTAATCATGCCTTGCACCAGGCTTTTCCTCCTTAATGAAATCGTGGATTAACCTGGGCACTCCGCCACGGGC
>JAPUHZ010000258.1 GCA_027297485.1 Deltaproteobacteria bacterium | reverse complement strand
GTGGTGAGTTTAGAGCCTGCGTAGGCCGCTGAAAAATGAATGAAAGGAAATTCCTTTTTAAGCATGATCACCAAGACTCACAAATTCTCCGCGCGACCATATTCCAGACCGCATCCGAAGACCTAACCGGCTGCCGGATAGAGCTGAACTGCCCCCGGATTGCTGCTTTGGGTGGACAATATCCGGTAACGTGCAGTTATCTGCCGTTGGTTACCGCGGACAATGACGTGATAGAGCAGGCCGGATGCAAACAGCCGGGGCCGACGCGCCATGATGTGCAGACTACCAAATCTACCGCGTAGCCGTCAACAGTGATATGAATGTTATGTCTGACCCCAATTATTACCAATTACCAATTACCCAATATTGGTCTTTCCAGCCAAAGCAATAACATACTCGCCCTGCATTGACTCAGCACCCCTTTTTAACCGACAAACATGCACTTGACCTCTTCAGCTCCGACAAACGTAGACCCCCTCATCTCCCTCATCTCATTCACCAGGAACAAAAAGAAGGATCGTTGCTCAGAAGTGGTACCACTAAGTGGTGGAGTCGTCCCAGGCGCAAAGCGTCTGGACATCTAAGCACGAAGAAAAGTAAAACTCGTAAGCCCAAATAAAAAGCCCCCAGGGGTGTAGCTTCCCCCAGGGGCTTAAAGGAGAGGCGATCAACCATTTGACCGGGTACCGCTGCGATCTAATATGACGTCATGGATTTCAAACAATCAACAAATGGCGAGATCTTAGACAGCGAAAGGGAAATGGTCTTAAAGGGAGCCGAGCGTTACGGCGATTATTTTAATAATGCCTCAGATTTTAACGCTCTACTCAATCAATTCGTAAAATCGATTGATCCTGACCGATTTATCTTTGCGATGTTCTTATCGCAGATTCGCAAACATCACACACTTGCGCTTTTCTCTGCCATTCGTTTGCATCGGATTCAAGCAATGATGGACCTTAGACAGGTTCTTGAAGCTGGATCGTGCGCAGCATATGCCATCGCTCACACCAATCCAGGCTACTTTGCGGGAGCAAAAGAAGCCGGGTCGTTAGATCCGTCTAGGGAACTCGCGCAGAAGAGGTACAAATGGCTTGAGCGCAATTTTAAAGAGGGATCGGAAGCAATAAAAAGGATAAAACTTAACATCAATAATTCTACAGCTCATTCGAATATAGTCTACGCAGACAGTAACTTTCAATTCGATGACAGACAGAGAAGGTTTGAAACTCCCTTCTTCGATATCGAATACGAATACTTGGTAAAAACGGATTTGTGGCAGATTGGGAATATCGCTATGGGATTAATGGATCTGTTTTATGGCATAAATAAAGGTTTGAGTGTAATTAAATTTCTAGATGATTTCATTCCAAGACTAAAACGTCATCAAGTCGACAACCAAAAACTGGAAGCGGAAATGATGGGGAGTGAGCGGTATAAGCGAATTGATGAGATGATAAAAGGGAGAACCTCACAAACTTAGGCGATCTTTAACGGAACAATGTTGCCCATTATGAGTGTGAAGTAGGACACAAAATCCATTACAAGTTCACGAAAAACACACGGCAACCTTGCGATTGCCGAAATTAGGGCGCCACCAGGAATTTCCTGCCGTTAGACAACTAAGCGACGTAGGGCATGTGCTAATCCCTGGATACCTGGATAAACAGACATCGTGAAGGCCAACACAACAGCGAACAAAACCCAGAAAAGAAAAGGTAAACCTGCCATGTTCGCCTCTAAATCTCTGAGGTCGACCTTACTTCCTGTGATTTTTGAGTATCCGTAGAATGCTAATAGAGCTATGCAGCAGGAGGCACCACCGAGTACCCCAGCGGCGACTACACTAAATATCGAGGCCACAGCAGGAGGACTCTATGCCACCCTCTGGCAGCAGTCAAGGTGGTGCTTGATCCACCGAACGCCCACACCGACCATGCAGTACGTGATTGTTGCGGAATTTAACGAACCTATGTGGGAAGGGCCTCATCACCCAGGCTGAGTTTATGGAGAAAATAAAGGCGGAGAGAGCGACGTATCAGCAGATTTTTCGCCAGAAGAGCAACTAGCAGTGGTGGCCTATGTTGGGCAAAGGCGCTCCGATCGGTGGCCAATTAGTAGAATATAAAATAATTATATAGATTGCTTGGGTGCCTGGCAACCGACTCGGTCTTTACAATAAAAGAGGATTGGCTCCATATTGGTTTCTCCCAGCAGTTCCCTTGAGGAAGCCTAGCTCGATAAATAGCCATAACTGGACTATAGGTATTAATCCTATCAAAAGAAACCAGCCAGAACGGTCTCTGTCGTGGCACCTTTAGACTCCAACTGCTACAGAGGGGTAAATAGCTGCAAGGCTCAAAATGGCACTGAGAAGCCCGACGCCATTCTCATAATCAAATGTTCCCATTGCCATATCTAATATGGTTGCTACAATCCCCAAGCCTCCCAAGGGAAGCGTAAACTTAAGCCAATACGTCGATCGCGAAATTCTCCCATCGAAGGAAAAGAGTATTTCGGAGAGTGACATCTTCTCGGTATTTTGGTGGGAAGTGAGAGTCTCATCAAGAGACGACTTGTTGAGGTACGATTCCTTCATCTGACCTGAAGGGAAATCATAACCACAGTCACATCTAGTCGCAGTTTCGAGATTGAGCAAACCACAGTTCGGGCACTTCTTTGACGCCATGGGTCCAGCCTCGCCTTAATTCGGCAATACTTTAGATTTGCGGAGCTGTCAACTCTGCTTGCTGAGCGATGTTACTGTGCCTACGTTTCTTTGAGCAGTGATGCTCCGGGGCATGTGCTCCGGGGTCAGACATAACTCTCTTATCAATCTCTTCGACCTTTACTCTCTGCCCTGGCAGCCGACCGCGACAACATAAGGCTAACGTTGGCCTGATCACGTCCCAAGGACCTTGCGACTTCGGTCACCTTGTACCCATAGTCCCGAACCAACAGCGCTATCGCCTCTGCTCGTTTTCTCGTAACTGCCCAACGGCGGTCCGGCCCCTGTAATACCTCGGGCGTCGTCCCCATATGACTGAGTGGGGTTAAGTCTTTACCTTTGCATTTAAATGTTTTCCTGCTTCAAAAATTTGCCGGTCCAAAACGGTCACTTTTTTGTCGGGCTTAGGGGAGGTTCTCTTTACACTCTGTATCAACTCATCCCGAAGGCGTACTTTCGGATGGCTGAGATCAACTGGGTGAAATTTAAATCCGGGCCTTTGAGGGTCTGGTTTTTAACAGGACCGAGGAGCTGTCTTTAACTCCTAAGCCTAACTCCACGGCCCGCTTGACCTGTCTCTGCTCCCAGACCTCTTTACCCGCTACTTCCTTTGCCCTTCTGTAGTGTTTGATCAAGCTGAGGCCGATGATGTCGGTAGCGATACGGTCGCCGCTAGCCAGGATAAGGCCGGCCCTTTTTTCCTCTCCAGACCAGGGACCACCCGAGACCATCATTTTTGTCCCATCCACAAGATTCATGTGAGGCTGATAAGCAAGATTGAACTCTGTAACGATCTCTTCCCAATGAGTCGGATCGATGAGATAGGGTCTCTGACGGCCGTGGGTGGCGCCAATAAAATTTTTCAAAGCAATCGTATAGGTGGCGTTGCGATGGGTTTTGATGACGGGGAGGTTGATAATGCGATCAACTTTATAGATCCACTCCGAGACATAGGCCTCCTGGATATACTTTCCTTGGGGGAGATCGACCTTGACCCATCCGTGATCCTCAAAGAAAAGCGCCTCCGCCCCCGCTTCGTTAGCCGCCTTAAGAATGCCCGTTCTCTCCATGTTCTTTTTTGTCGGAAGGGTAATGAGAGCTGACATATCCCCGACATAGACCTTCTTTGCGCCTGCCTCTTTAAGGAGCTTGATGAGAGCTCTAACCACTTCGGGGTTGGTGGTTGCGGGAGAGGGATTTCCCGATACCACGTTGGGTTTTACCAGAACTGTTTTCCCTTTGAGTTCTAATCTTTCTAATCCCCCGATGAGACCTATGGCCTCCCGGACCATGGGCTCTACGTCGTCCCCATGCACTAAGCCCACCAGGGTCTTATTCCCTTTTACAAAAGGGTTGGAGAACTTTGGCTGGAATCGGCCTTCAGCCTCAGGCCTGAAGATGAGGTTTTTAAGAGTGGTGCGCCAGCGGAATAGAATAAAAGAAACGATCAGGAGGGAGGCGAGATAAAATATGGATCTGCGCGAAAAAGTCATAGTTCGACTGGGCTCACCATGACCCCGAGTTGATCGAAGGGTCACAGCCCCATTTTCTTGAGTACCTCTTTGCCTGTGGTCCGGGCCGGCGCCTCTCCATGGAGATAGAGCATGATCCCCTTACGGGACGGTCTGGTCTCGATGTCTCCCTCGGCGGCCAGTTGATTGGTCCATTTGATGGGGTCTTCGTTGAAATAGGCCCGGAAGGCCTCGTTGAAGCCTGAGTAGACCGAGTGAATGCCCTTATAGGGATTTTTTCTCAAGCTGACAATCGCCTTCTTTACGAACTCCGCCTGGGTTAGCTTTTCTTCTTGGTTCTGCTCAGCCATTTTCTACCTCCAGGATTCTTGGAGTCACACCTGTGACAAAATCCACACCGTGGCAACTGTACCGACTATCGCGCCACCGTAGCACAGGACAGCGAGCGGCTTGCGTGGGAGTCCCAACCGCATATCGTTCAGGGTAAAGTAGAAGCGGTGAGCCCAGTGGTAGAGAGGTAGGGTGATGAGCACAAAGAGGTAGATTTTAACCAACCAGTGCCGATACAGCCCTCCTGTGTCTGATATCCAGCCAAAGGGCACAGCAAAGCCGAAGAGGATGATATGAATGGGCACGAGAAAGGCAGCCACCACACCTCCTGCCGAGAAAAGCCCCCACCAAAAGGGTTCACTATTTTTTTTACCAGTCACACTTCAGCCTTGAAATACAAGAAACAATACCAGGATAACCAGCGATACGACTATCCAGGCGCCGATGTTTAAGGCGACAACCACATTCCGTGGAATTATGCGCTCTCCAATCCGTAGAGGCAGGACAATGGCCGAGGAGTAAAACCAGGTAATGCTGTGATACGAGGCAAACAATAGGGCTACGATGTGGAAGATCGTCCATCCGGGTGACCGGAGCTTCTGGGCGAAAGCGACGTACGCCTCCGAGCTGTCGGTCAGTTGATAAATTTGGATGAGGAAGACGATCAGAAAAATAGCAATGAACACACTTGACAGCTCCCGTAGCATGAAGAGGAAATACCGCGGCTTCCTTAACCACCAAGTGGCCGGCATCTTGGGATAATAAAGCTTGGACTTGTCGGGCCTTGTCCCGTTCATCCTTCGATCCTCCTCCCCTCGATCTTCCTCGGGGTGGTGAGCTTGTCGAACCACAGGATGACCCTGAGCTTAGTCGAATGGGTCATCTCTCTCCCCAGGGAAGAAGCACGGACTTGAACCAGCTCGCGGCGGTGTCGACCTTGGAGCGCTGGATGGCGGCAGCCGGATCCACATCCTTTGGGCAGACCTCGGTGCATTCTCCCACAAAGGTGCATTGCCAAATTCCATCGTGGCTACCTATAACTGGCTGGCGCAGATCCTTTCCTTGATCCCGTGAGTCCATGTTGTAACGGTAGCCCAGGGCTATCGCAGCAGGGCCGAGGAACTCCGGCTCCAGGCCATAGACCGGGCAGGCTGCATAACAGAGCATGCAGTTAATGCACTGAGTGAACTGTTGATAGGCATCCAGTTCCGCCGGTGTCTGTAGGTACTCGCCTTCCGAGACTGGTTTTTCCGTCTTGCGGATAATCCAGGGTTTGACACTCTTCAGCTTATCCAAAAAGTCACTCATATCGATAACCAGATCTCGAATGACCGGGAAGTTGACTAAAGGTTCTACATGGATTTCCTGCGGATAATAATCCCGCAGGAACGCCGCGCAGGTCAGCTTGGGCACGCCGTTCACCATCATCCCACAGCTACCGCATACCCCCATGCGGCACGACCACCGATAGGTCAGCGTCCCGTCGATATAGTCCTTGATGTGGTTCAGCGCGTCCAGGACCACCCAATCCTGCCGGTAGGGAATGGAGTAGGACTGCGTCCTGGGGGCTCGGTCTTGACCGGGCTGGTATCGAGTGACCTTCAGCGTAACGGTTGGTTCGCTCATTGCTGTTCCTCTCTAATATTTGCGCTCCTCTGGTGGCCAGCGGGTGATCGTCACGGGTGAGTATTCGATTCTCGGCCCTTGCGGCGTGCGGTAGGCAAGGGAATGATTGAGGAATTTCTCATCGTCACGTTTCGGAAAGTCGGTGCGGGTGTGTGAACCGCGTGACTCCTTGCGGTTCAGAGCCGAATGGGCTACCGCCTCGGCCACATCCAGCATAAAATCGAGCTCCAAGACGGCTGTTACCTCCGTGTTAAAGATATTGCCTCTGTCCTCGATCGCTATCTCTCCAAAGCGCTCACGCAGGCGCCTGAGAGTATCGCAGGTTTTCTGTATCTCCCCCTCATTGCGGTAGATCCCAGCTCCCTCCTCCATTGTCTTTTGCATCTCCTGGCGGATTGTGGCGATCCGTTCCTTTCCGCCTTCTTTCTTAAGAAACTGCCTGTCTAGACGTTGCTGTTCATCACTGGCAAGCGCCTCCAGAGGGCTAGAGGAGAGGGGTGGTTGTGCCTGGGCATATTCGGCTGCGGCGATACCGGCGCGGGCGCCGAAGACCAAACACTCGGTCAGTGAGTTGGAGCCCAGCCGGTTGGCGCCGTTGATAGAGACACACGCCGTCTCTCCCGCGGCATAGAGCCCCTCAAGAGATGTTTTGCCGGTCACATCGGTGCCGATGCCACCCATCATGTAGTGAACCACCGGGCGCACCGGTATCGGCTCATAGACTGGATCAATCCCAACGTATTTTCGTGTCAGCTCCCGTACGAAGGGTAGTTTCTTGTTAATGACCTCCTCCCCAAGGTGCTGGAGGTCGAGGTGGACATAGTGGCCATAGGGGCCCTCGAACGTCCGCCCTTTTTGAAGCTCCTGCATGTGGCAGCGCGAGAGGATGTCCCGCGGACCTAGCTCCATCTTCTTGTGGACCGGATTGTCTGTCGGAGGGCCGAGGCCATAATCCTGGAGATACCGGTAGCCGTCCTTGTTCTTAAGCCAGCCCCCCTCACCCCGGGAGGCCTCGGTGATGAGGATGCCGGTCCCCGGCAACCCTGTGGGGTGATACTGGACAAACTCCATATCTTTGAGGGCAGCACCGACCCGATACGCCAGCGCCATTCCGTCACCGGTCTTGATAGCGGCGTTGGTGGTGAAGGGGAAAATGCGTCCGCCGCCGCCGGTGCAGAGGATGACGGCTTTTCCTGCAATAACTTGCAGCTGGCCGTTGTATAGATTGATGGCTGTCACACCACGGACCTTGCCATTGTCTACCAGAAGGGAGGTTACGAAGGACTCGTCGTAGCGAACAATGCTGTCGTATTTGAGCGATGTCTGAAACAGGGCATGAAGCATGTGAAAGCCGGTCTTGTCGGCGGCGAAGAGGGTGCGATTGGTCGTCATGCCTCCGAAGGGCCGTGCGCTCACACGACCGTTCGGCTCTCGGCTCCACGGACATCCCCAGTGCTCAAGCTGAATGAGTTCCCCGGGGGCTTCGTTGACAAACAGCTCTACCGCGTCTTGATCGGCCAAAAAGTCAGCCCCAAAGATGGTATCCTTGGCATGGAAATCGAGGCTATCGTCGTCGCGCAAGACCGCAGCGGCGCCTCCCTCGGCCGACACCGTATGGCTTCGCATGGGATAAACTTTCGAGACCACTGCGATTGACAGTTTAGGAGAGTGCTCCGCGACAGCGATGGCGGCACGCAAACCTGCACCCCCGCCGCCAACAAGGATAATGTCGTGAGTAAACATCTTAGGACTGGACTATTTTCCTGTGGGATTAGGGAGGGCGTCTTCCTTTTTTTTGTCAGCCTCTTCCAGCTTCAGGTAGGCCTCAACAATCTCCGGGATGTTTTCTTTGGTGACTTTCATGTACCAGAGACCGTCCGGCCAGATCATCATGTTGGGGCCGAAGGCACAGAGGTCCATGCAACCACTCTTTGCAACCCGGATTTTTCCTTTAAGATTGAGTTCCTTGGCAACTTTTTTCAGTTCTTTGACGATCTCCTCGGAACCGCTATGACCGCAGGAGGGGCTTTCTCCGTGACGGTTATTGATGCAGATGTAGATCTGTCTTTTATAGGGTTGCTGTCGTTTGATCATGCTCTTTTTTTTCCTCCCCGCAGAAGGTCTTTCCTTCAATAGCATAGCCGAGAACAATTTGCACGCCTCGCCGCGGGCAATCAGTTTTTAGTTGTTAGTTTTGAGTTTTTAGTTCAACTCTCTCAAACTTAAGACCAAAAACTTGAAACTCAAAACTACTTATTAGGAATTCCCGGCTCGGTCATCCGCCACAGGTCCAGGATCTTGTTGAGCTTCTCTTCGGGTAGGACTTTGTGTGCCTTGGCGACTTCTCTTACAGTCTTGCCGGTAGTGAAAGACTCCTTGGCGATCTTTGCGGCGGCATCGTAGCCGATAACCGGCGCCAGAGAAGTAACCATAGCGAGACTCTTCTCAATCATTTCCTCGCAGTGTTCTTTATGGGCTTCGATTCCCACCACACACTTCTCCGTGAAGGCCTTGACGACACTGGCGCTGAAGGTGATGGCCTCGAGAAGACGGAGCGCCATGACCGGCATCATCACGTTAAGCTCGAAGTTGCCCGCCTGCCCACAGAGCGTGATGGTCGCATCGCAGCCGATGACATGGGCGGCGACCTGGAGCACCGATTCACACATCACCGGATTCACCTTTCCCGGCATGATGGAAGAGCCAGGCTGGGTGTCCGGGAGGCCGATCTCCCCGATCCCGCATCTGGGACCAGAAGACAACCAGCGCAGATCATTAGCGATCTTGGTCAGGCTAACGGCCAGAGTCTTTAGGCTCCCGCTCACTTGCACCACTGCGTCTTTGGCTGCCTGAGCCTCGAAGTGATTCTGTGCCTCACGGAGGTTGAGACCGGTCATCTCGGAGATCTTTTTGATGGTCCTGGAAGGAAATTCGGGATGGGTATTGATGCCTGTCCCCACGGCAGTCCCGCCCAGGGCCAGTTCTTCCAAGCCGCTCGATGCTGTCTTGATCCGCTCTAGACTTAGCTCAATCTGGCGGGCATAGCCACCAAATTCCTGTCCCAATCGAATCGGAGTAGCATCTGCCAGATGGGTGCGGCCGATCTTTACGATGCGATCAAAGTCCTTGGCCTTTTTTGCAAAGGCCTGATGGAGCTCTTCAAGGGCGGGGAGGAGATCCCTTTTAATGGCCTCAAGCGCGGAGAGGTGAATGGCCGTCGGGATCACGTCGTTGCTGGACTGGCTCATATTCACGTGATCATTGGGGTGGACCCCCTTGCTCCCCCTTTCTTTGCCTAGGAGTTCTAAAGCGCGGTTGGCGATCACCTCGTTGGCATTCATGTTGGTCGAGGTGCCGGAGCCGGTCTGAAAGATATCGACGACGAATTCCTTGTCGAGCTTTCCCTCCATGACCTCGCCCGCCGCACGGCGGATAATCTCAGCGATCTTAGCGTCCAGTTGCCCGAGATCTTCATTGGCTGAGGCAGCTGCATGTTTGATGATGGCTAGGGCACGGACAAATCTGGCAGGAAAGCCGATGCCGCTGATGGGGAAGTTCTCCACGGCCCTTTGGGTCTGAGCGCCGTAGTAAGCGCTCTTTGGGACCTTCACCTCCCCCATGGAGTCCCTTTCAATTCGGTATTCTTGTTCAGCCATTTTTTCTCTCCTTATCCAAAGATCCTCTACTTTTTATCCCTTTCCCTTTATGCTAGCAAGAGAGGCAGATGGGGTGTCTTCAGCAACTAAGGCGAACCGTGATCGGCTGCAAGAAGTGTCCTCGTTTGGTTCGCTGGCGCGAGCAGGTGGCGAAGAAACCACCCCGCCGATACCAGGGGATGACTTACTGGGCAAAGCCACTACCGGGGTTTGGCGATCCAAAGGCGCCTCTCCTTATTGTCGGTTTGGCACCGGCGGCCCACGGGGGAAACCGGACCGGAAGAATGTTTACCGGCGACCGCAGCGGCGACTGGCTTTACGGGGCCCTTCACGCATTCGGTTTTTCTAACCAGCCTACGTCGGTTCATCAAAATGATGGACTGAGGCTAAAGGGTTGTTATATCACCGCGGCCGTGCGCTGTGCCCCGCCGGCAAACAAACCGGCCAAAAATGAATTCGCCAACTGTCGTCCTTATCTGGTTCAGGAACTCAGGCTCCTCAAGCATATCCGTGTCGTCGTTGCGCTGGGAAAGATCGCCTTTGATTCGTTTCTCAAGGCCTACCAGGAGAAGGGAGGTTCTGTTCCTAAACCTCGCCCCCAATTTCGCCACGGAGGGTCTGTTTACCTTGGAAGTGATTTGATGCTATTGGCTTCCTATCACCCCAGCCAACAAAATACTTTTACGGGAAGACTCACCCGCAAAATGTTTCATGAGGTGTTTAAGAAGGCAAGGGGATATTTGCTCGAGAACGCTAGGCATTAGATAGGTCTTAGCGTTTGCTTGAATGGCGAGAATTGAAGTAATGATAGGAAATTCCTTTTGAAGCATGATCACCGAGACTCACAAATTCTCCCCGTGACCACATGCCAAACCGCATCCGGAGACCCATGCGGCTGCCGGAAAGAGCTGAAATGCCCCACGATTGGGGTAAGAGGCTTTTAAATCAACTGGCTAGAAAGGCCCATTCTGCTATTGACAGGGGATTAACGTAAGAAATAAACTAACGAGCCAACTCCACTTGACAGCAAATTCGTAAACCACGCCCTGACCCGAAAGGAGAAAGAACTTTTTCCCGAGGATCACCATTCCAACCAAGAGGGACTTATGAAAAAGCATGGCCTGACATTGGCTGTTTTTTTGATCTTGATCTTAATGCCTTCCATAAGCAAGGCGCAGCCTCCTTCCATCGAGAAGGCGAAGGAAGAAGGGAAGGTGCTACTCTACGGAACGATGCAAATTTCGCAGATGCGTGTGGTCATAGATGCTTTCGAGAAAACATATCCTTTTCTCAAGGTCAAACATTATCGGACTAATTCGGATAAGCTGGTCCAAAAGGTTTTCGCGGAGGTGAGAGCGGGTCGCCACCTGGCTGACGTGTACCAAATTAGGGGAACTAGGTTGATTAGGCTCCAGAGGGCGGGATTTTTGAGCCACTTCGAATCGCCTGAAAGAAAGTATATTCGGGATATTTACAAGGACACCGAAGGTTATTGGGCAGGAGTTTATGCCAATTTGAGATATTCGTTGTTTGACATCTTAGCGCTGAGTGCCCTTACCCCAAAGTCCTCTTTCCTGCTCCCTTTTAACAAATTCTCAATAGCAGCCTCCAACTGCAATGTCGTAAACGGTTTGGCGACAT
>JAPUHZ010000257.1 GCA_027297485.1 Deltaproteobacteria bacterium | reverse complement strand
GTAGTGTTACGAGAATTAGCGAACGGGATTTTCTCAAGACCCTGCAAGGCTCTCAGCGAGCATGGTTTCCTTGGAAAAGAGCGTGAGGTCGTGCAGGCAATAACGAATTGGGCCTCTGGAATAACTATCCCGTTAAAGATCGGTCCGTGACAGATTGAATGCAGAGGTGGTATAAGCACGCATGCGTATTGGCATCGATCTCGGCGGCACAAAGATTGAAGCGATCGCACTCACTGACGACGGAAAGGTCATTGCACGCCGCCGGGTAGCCACCCCGGGAGAAGACTACGGAAAGACAGTTCAGGCCATTGTTGATCTGGTGAAGGGGATCGAAGGGGAATTGCAGATGCGGGGTCGTGTCGGCGTCGGCATTCCTGGTGTCATCTCCCCGGCTACGGGACTGATCAAGAATGCCAACTCCACCATCCTCATCGGCCATGCCTTGGATAAGGATCTCAGCACCGCACTCAGGCGGGCGGTCCGCATCAGCAACGACGCCAATTGCTTTGCGCTGTCCGAGGCCATCGACGGTGCCGGCGCCGGCAGCGAGACAGTATTCGGCGTTATCATCGGCACCGGCACGGGAGCCGGAATCGTTGTTCGGGGAGAATTATTAACCGGCCCTAATGCCATTGCCGGAGAATGGGGCCACAATCCTCTGCCGTGGCCACGCCCGGAGGAATTACCGGGACCGAAGTGCTATTGCGGTCAGACAGGTTGCGTCGAGACATTCTTGTCCGGCCCTGGTTTGGCCCGAGACTTTCTTGGGGTAACCGGAAGGCCTCTGGAACCGCCCAAGATAGCCGACCTGGCCTTAGATGGAGAGGCAGCGCCAGAAGCCTGTCTCAGACGGTACGAGGACCGTATGGCGCGGGCGCTCGCGCATGTCATTAACATCCTCGATCCGAACGTCATCGTGCTGGGCGGCGGCATGTCTAATGTGAAGCGCCTGTATACGAATGTCCCGAAGCTCTGGGGAAAGTATGTCTTTTCAGACCGAGTGGATACACTCCTTGTGCCGCCCATGCACGGGGAATCGAGCGGTGTACGAGGCGCAGCATGGCTGTGGCCGCTCGTATAAGGGAGGTGTTAGGCCTGCTTCCCTGAGCTTTCTTTTTGGTTCTTTAGAGGTAATATAGGGTTGATGGCTGACGGCGAAAAGAACTACTTTGACCCTCTGGTGCTGGCCCGCTTATCCAACCTCTACCTCAGGGCGCGCTGTGTGGCGGAGGGCATCATGTCGGGCATCCACCGAAGCCGCTCCAAGGGCTTCAGCGTAGAGTTCGAAGAGCATCGGGAATACTCTCCCGGAGACGAGATCCGCCGCATCGATTGGAAGGCGTTAGGAAAATTCGATAGATATTTCATCAAAGAGTACGAGGATGAAACCAACCTGAGAGCCTACCTCCTGCTAGACACCAGCGCCTCCATGGATTATGCCTCTAACGGGATTACCAAATTCGATTATGGCTGCATCCTCACTGCCTCCCTTGCCTATCTCCTCCTCAAACAGCAGGATGCCGCCGGCCTGGTAACCTTCTCTAACCGGATTGAATCGTTTATTCCCCCCAAGGCGAAAAGGGGTTATTTGATGGAGATTCTGCATGCCCTTGAGGGACACAGACCATCGGGGGAAACGAACATTGGAAAGATTCTCCTGGAGATTGCAGGGAAGATGAAGCGGCGCGGCTTAGTGATCTTGGTGTCGGACCTCCTGGACGAGCCCGAGGAGATTCTCAAGGGCCTGCGCCTCTTTCGCTTTAAAGGCAACGATGTCATTGTCTTTCATCTCTTGGATGTGGCCGAACTGGAGCTGCCTTTTGACGGCAACCTCCTCTTTGAGGACATGGAAGAGGCCAATCTTCAAGTCACCGCTGATCCCCAAGCTATCCGCCAGGTCTACCGTAAAGTTGTCAGGGAGTTTATTGACCATCTGCGCAA
This sequence comes from Deltaproteobacteria bacterium, assembly GCA_027297485.1. The sequence continues at coordinate 9,677 of JAPUHZ010000257.1, read as the reverse complement.
AGAATGCCGTGAAAACGCTATTGACTACGAACTCCTCTCTACCGCCACGCCCCTAGACCATGCCCTGGTGAGTTATCTGAGTTGGAGGGGGTAATCACCGCATGTCCCTCTTCTTTCTCCACCCGATCTACCTCTATGGGCTGATCGCTGCTTCACTCCCTCTGTTGATTCATCTCTTGAATCGACGCAGGCGGAAAAAAATCCGTTTCCCTGCGGTGCGCTTTGTCCTCCTTTCCCAACGCCGTATCTCCCGCAGCTACCGTTTGCGTCACTGGATCCTTCTTGCCCTGAGGACCTTTGCGGTCATTCTCCTGGCCCTGCTCCTGGCCAACCCCATATTCCAGACCGGAGTAGGGCTCTTCGCCGGAAGCGGCTCTTTGTCTCTGGTAGTGGTCCTGGACAACTCCCTAAGTATGAAATGGAGCCGAGGGGGTGAAGGTTTTAAGCAGGCGAAGCAGGCGGTGCGTCTGTTTATTTCCTCTCTTAAGGATGGAGACCGGGCAAGTGTGATTCCCACGGACATTTCAGAAAGAAGCCGGATCCGTCTTAAAGGCGAGAGGGAGCTTCTCCTCAGAGAGTTGGATGGCATCCAGATCGCAGCGGGAACAGCGGATTTTTCTGTCGCCCTCAGCAAGGCCTATGAGCTTTTAAAAGAGCCCGCTGCACAAAGGGAGATATGGCTGATCACGGATATGGCCCTGACCGGTTGGGATCACTTCAGCCCTTCAACCTTGGGGCAATACGATCCTCTAATCCCCCTGAAAATCATCAAAGTCGGAAAAAAAGGAGAGCCTCTGAATGCCACGATTAAAGAGATTAGGATGAGAAGCGAGGGAGTCGGCGTGGGACTCCCAATTCACCTGGAGGCCTCGCTTATCAACTTCAGCGACAAAGAGATTAAAGAGCTGCTCGTGCAGCTTAATATAAATGACAAGGCCAAAGAGCAAAAAGTGATCTCTCTGCCGCCCAAAGGAGAATTGGGGGTAAGTTTCCAGTTCAGACTGAAAAAGCGCGGCAGCCATGACGGCTACGTGACGATTAAGAAGGATGGACTTGCCGGGAATCCGAAGGCCTATTTCACTCTCCATGCCCAAGATAGGCTTAAGGTCCTGGTGGTGGATGGCGATCCACAAACTTCTCTGGCCCAAAGTGAGACCTTTTTCCTCACCCGGGCCCTCAATCCCGCTGGAGAACGGGACTCTTCGCTTTTCCTCCCCACGGTGGTCATTCCGGAGGGGCTGAGCTCTGTCTCTCTGGACTCCTATCAGGCCCTAATCTTTTGTAATGTGGCGGCGATCTCGGATGCGCTTCTTCCCAGGCTGAGGGCCTACCTTCACCAAGGAGGGGGACTGCTCCTCTTTCTCGGAGACCGCGTCCAAATGGATAACTACAATCTTAAGCTCTTTCAGTCCTCCCCACGCATCCTCCCGGCTCGGCTTAGAGACAAAAACATTCTCTCTGAGCCTGCGGGAGTAAAGATAGAAAAAGTGGTTACAGCCCATCCGGCCTTGAAGGGCGTTGCCGACCAGCTCCTAAAACAATCTCTTAAATCGACCAGGGTCAGGGGTTATTTCCGCACCGACAACTCTGCCGGATCAGCCCTGCTGACCCTTGATGGCGGGGATGCCCTCCTGATCGAGAAAAAGATAGGCCGGGGGCGCGTTCTCCTCTTCACGACTGCTGCGGACCGCGACTGGAGTGACCTGCCCTTGAAAACCGGCTATCTTCCGCTACTTCAGTCTCTGGTCAGCTACCTTTCCGGCGGTAAAAGGGGGATGATGGATGCGGGCATTACGGTGGGAAGTCCCAAGATTTTTTCCTTTCCCCCATCTTATGTTGGTAAGAACTTGAGGATTGCCAAGCCGGATCGTAAACAGAGAGAAGTGATCTTTATCCCGGATGGGAAAAACGCATCGGCTTCCTTCCGCGAAAACGACCTTGCTGGGATCTATCGCCTCTCCCTACCGGCACGTGTAGCGGGCCAGGTGAGCGCTCCTGAAACTTATCCGGTCAATTCCCCTTTCTTCGAATCCCGACTTGAGACGATCAGCGAACAGGAGCTTCAGGCAAAGTTCAACCCGATCCGTATGGAGATCATCCCAATAGAATCCCTGGATAAGACAGGAAAAAGAAGGGACCTCTCCCTTCCCTTATTGGTCCTTCTCATTGTAACTTTGGCCTCGGAGGGCTGGATCGGACAGCGCATGTATGGATAGAAGAGAATTCATTCGAGTCCTCTCCTATGGCCTGTTAGTAACAGCCGGGCTTGCGCCCAAGAGAGTCGAGGCCAACCACCCGTGGAAAAGAGGGCGTTCCATCCAGTTTGTCTTTGCCCAGGTCAGGTACCGCGGGGGAGATTGGAATCCCCATCCCCTGGCCATTCCTCCTCTCATGGAGGAGCTGGTACGGCGCACCAGCGTTGAGGCCGCCGCTGCCCGACATGAGGTCAGCTTAACGGACCGAGATCTCTTCTCCTACCCATTCCTTTACATGGCAGGGAAATATGACTTTGAGCCTTTCACTCAAGAAGAGATGGAAATCCTTAGACGGTTCCTCTCTTACGGAGGTTTCCTTTTAGCCGATGATGCCCTGGGTCAGCCCGGCTACGGCTTTGACAAGAGTCTTCGCCGGGAGATGAAAAGGCTTTTTCCGGAAAAAGAGTTCAGGCGGTTACCCTCCGGACACGCGGCACTACGAAGTTACTACCTCCTTAGGAAAATCGGCGGCATGAGAATGGTCCATCCCTACCTCGAAGGAATCAACATAGGAAATGCGACCCCCGTCATCTACTGCCATAATAATCTTGGCGGCGCCTGGGAGAGAGACCAAGTTGGAAACTGGGTTAATCGATGCACTCCCGGCGGGGAGGAGCAGAGGAGAGAAGCCTTCCACCTCGGAATTAACCTCATCCTTTATGCCATGACGGAAAACTATAAGGAGGACCTGATCCACGTCCCCTTTATTCGGAGGAGGCTCTCCAGGTAAAAGCATGAACGATCTCTTTTTTGCCGGCGCGATTCCCTGGTGGGCCATCCTGCTCATAGCCTTAGGAACATTGGCTCTTCTCGTTTACCAGTTCCTAAGCCTCAAGCAGCGTTTAAGCACACTACAGAGCTGGCTGTTAATTTCCCTCAGGGGCTTGGTTTACGCTTTACTGATTTTTTTCCTCTTCAGTCCCGGCTTGGTGGAGAGGCGAGTAACCAAGCTGCGCCGTCCCTTGACGCTCCTCCTGGACACCTCACAGAGCATGGGCTTTCCTGCGAGTCCAGACCAGAGTCAAGATGGGAGGCCGGGGAAGAGCCGGATGGACCTGGTCAAAGAGAAACTCTTAGAGGGAAAAGAGCCCTTGATCCAGAGACTGGCGCGAGACTACGACCTTCGATTGTACCAGTTCGGCACAAGCCTCGAAACGATAGGACCTGCATCCCTTCCCCAACTTGCGGCCCAGGGCAGAGGCAGCCGACTCTTCGAGGCCTTACGGGAGGCCGGGCGAGATGCCGGAACTCAGGGCGGGATCATCCTCTTCAGCGACGGAATAGCCAACGGAGAAAACCAATCAATAGGAGATTTTGCCTCGTTCCCTCTGCCTATCTTTACCGTCGGTGCGGGCGAGACCAAGGGCTTTACGGAGCTCCGCATAGCCGATCTCAGCGTTCCAGAGTTTGCTTTTCGGGGGAGAGAGGTGAAGCTCGACTTTACCATCCAGGCTTACGGCCTTGCCGGTAATACCGTCCCGCTCTATTTCAATCGAGGTAGGAACTTGATCTCCAGTCGCCCCATAACCATTGATCGCGACCCCTTCGAACAACGGGTGACCCTGACTTACATCCCTAAGGAGATCGGCCCCCACAGCTTCACCCTAAGCCTCCCTCCCCAGGCAGGCGAGCAGATCACCCAAAATAACCACAGAGGATTTAATATCAATGTCCGACGCGATAAGATCAGAGTTCTCACCCTCTCCGGCTCTCCCTCTTGGAACTATCGTTTCCTGCGCATAGCCCTAAAGCAAGACCCCTCTGTCGATCTCGTCTCCTTTGTCTTTCTCAGAGCCCCTACCGATTCTGTGGATGTCCCAGAAAATCGGCTCAGCCTGATCCCGTTCCCAATCGATGAGATTTTTTTAAAGGAACTTAAGAATTTTGATTTAGTCTTTCTTGACGACTTCTCCTATCGCTTTTACTTCAATATCTCCTATCTGGAAAAACTCAGGGACTTTGTCCGCGAGGGGGGTGGGCTTGCCATGCTGGGAGGAATTCGCTCTTTTGACAGCGGGGGATACGGAGTGAGCCCACTGCGTGAGGTTTTGCCCGTCGAGCTGGACGGCAAAGGGCGATATGAAACGGGAACCCGCCTGCGTGGGGTTTTGACAGCCTCGGGCAAAGCCCATCCCATCACTCGTCTCCTCCCCGACCCCCAGGCCAACGAAGAGGCATGGAAAAATATGCCTCCCCTGACGACCTTCAACCGGGTCCTTCGAGCCAAAGGGGAGGCGCTCCTCTTGGCCGCACCGAACGGCGCTAGCGGCGGACCTCCCCTATTAACCGTGGGAAAGTTCGGCAAAGGCCGTACCTTGGCACTGATGAGCGATGACATCTGGCGCTGGAATTTTATTGCCGTCGGAGGGAAAAAAAGCCCGCAAAATCACCTGAAGCTGATCCGCCAAGCGGTGCGCTGGCTCGTCCAAGAGCCCTCATTCGAGCAGGTGCAGATACGATCCATCGGTGGTTTCAGGAGGCCAGGAGAAAAAATGGATTTTAAGGTTCGAGTGCTGAAAGATGATTTTACCCCGGCTGCCCACGCCACACTTCAACTCCGGATCATCGGCCCTGAGGGAGAACCCATCCCCCTCGAGGTCCTCCCGGAAACGGAAGAGGGAGAATACAGCGCAGAATTTACTCCGACAAGGGAGGGTTCTTACCGGCTGGAGGCGGAGGCCCATCTGGCCGGCATACCCCTCGGAAGGGACAGAAAGAATTTTCTGGTAGCCTTTCCCTATGGGGAAACAGAAGACGGGAGACCTCGACCCGACCTCCTGAAGCAAATAGCCAAGGTGAGCCACGGAGAGTTTATCCCGATTTCCGAATGGAACGAGAATAGCCTGAAACGCATCGCAGCAAAACTGGAGAGCCTCACCCCCTCTGAGATCGTCGAGCGACGCCAGATCCAATTGTGGAACACCCCTTGGATCATAGCCCTCATCCTACTGCTCCTGGGAAGCGAATGGTGGCTGCGGCGAAGCTGGGGGTTCGTCTAAGACAAGAGTGAGGAAACCATGGGCCGAGGACGGCACGGGAAAAGTTTCACGATCTTCTTAGTATGGGCATCCATCATCCTGCTCCCTTCGAGCGGCCAGAGCTTTTGCCATGAGATCGAACTGGTTCAGCGACCCCTCACCAGGATAGCAACCGGCAATGGGGATTCTATTCTCATCGAATGGTTCGGCCATGTGACATTTCAAATCACCTCTTCAAAAGGGACTCGCATCCTTACAGATCCGCATATACGGGATTACTTACCCTGGCCCACTCTTCCCCAACACATCGTTACGACAAGTCACAACCACGCCCCCCACAGCAATATCTGGATGGCCCGGGGAACTCCCGTAGTCCTCGAAGGGTTAACCCGATCCGATGACAACTGGAAGGCAATCCATACGATCATCAGGGACATCTCCGTCTACACGGTCCCGGCTTATCACGATAAGAGCCAGGGGATGCAAAGGGGTAAAAACGCCATCTTTGTCTTCCGCGTCGATGATATTTGCATCGCCCATCTGGGAGACCTCGGCCACCGCTTAACCCCCGTACAGCTTAAAATGCTGGGGAAGATTGATATCCTGCTCGTTCCCATAGCGGGCGGGAGATACACCGTCACAGCCAATGAGGCACGGGTAGTAACAAGACAAGTTAGTCCTCGAATTGCCATTCCGATGCACTATTCGTGGGAAAGTGCAGTCGAAGAGTACACACAGGGAAATCCACGGGTCAGGAAAATCAACGGGCCTATCCTCAAGATCTCCAAGAAAGGGCTTCCCCAGCCCACAAAGGTTGTTGTCCTCTCCTGGAACTCCCGTTGAGACTGTTTCCAGATCGGTTGATATTTCTCGGGTATTCAGCTAATCGAATTATATCGGCCACGGGATTTGAAACCCCGTGGCCGACCAAAGGGAAGAGCTGCCGCTTCTCCCCTTTGGAAACCCCATCGGTTATGTGCCCGCGGCTAGCCGCGGGGTATGCTAATATTCAAATCAAAACCTTAAGACAAAGGAGAAACTATGAAAGCAATCCGTGTTCACGAGTATGGAGGTCCTGACGTCCTCCGTTATGAAGATATTCCTCCGCCTGAGCCGGGAGCAGAAGAGGCGCGGGTCAAGATTGAGGCTATAGGCTTAAACTATATTGATATCTATCAGCGCACCGGCCTCTATCCGCTCACAGTACCGTTCACCTTGGGTAGAGAGGGCGCAGGCGTTGTTGATGCCGTAGGGCCCAACGTCACAGAAGTCAAGGAAGGCGACCGTGTAGCTTATGCGATGGAGCCGGGTTCGTACGCGGAGTACGCGGTCGTGCCTGCTTGGAAGCTGGTCCCCCTTCCTCGAACTCTCGACACTCGGTCGGCCGCGGCAGTCATGCTCCAGGGAATGACAGCTCATTACCTGGCTTACAGTACCTACCCTCTTAAAAAAGGGGAAACGGCGCTAGTCCATGCGGCGGCCGGCGGGGTCGGACTACTCCTTATCCAAGTGGCAAAGCGTCTGGGCGCGACGGTCTTTGGCACGGTCTCGACCGAGGAAAAGGCCCACCTGGCCAAGGAGGCCGGCGCAGATGAGATTATCCTCTACACCCAAACTGATTTTGCGGCTGAAGTAAAAAGGCTAACGAATGGCCGCGGGGTTCATGTGGTTTACGACTCTGTGGGCCAGAGCACCTTTGTAAAGAGCCTCGACTGCCTGAGGCCACGGGGATATATGATCCTGTTCGGACAGTCCAGCGGGCCGGTCCCACTATTCGACCTAGGAAATCTGGCAGGGAAAGGATCTCTCTTTGTGACGAGGCCAAGTCTGTTGCATTATATGACTGATAGGAAGGAGCTGCTTCAACGCACCAGCGATCTCTTTAACTGGGTCGCTGCGGGGGAACTAACGCTCCGCATCGACAAGACCTTTCCTCTGGCAGAGGCAGCCGAGGCCCACCGCCAGCTAGAAGGCCGAAAGACCACCGGCAAGGTTCTGTTGACCCTGTAAACGAGCCTTCTCGATAGTTAAGCTTTTAGAGAAAACGTATTGCTTCGATCTTCTATCGGCTCTTTCAAAAATAAGCTTAAGGCCAGAACACCCAAAAACATTGTTCCCGCAAGGGCAAGCCAGGCGGATGAGTAAGAGCCGGACACATCTACCACATAGCCGAACAGAGGAGTGCCGAAGATCGCCCCCACCGAATTGATCGTGAGCACGATTCCAAGAGCTGTCCCGGTCCGGGCTTTTCCAGCCAATTCGGCAATCAGGGCATAGGAAACACCTTGATGTCCGACCATGGAGAGCCCAGCCAAGAAAATCAACGGCATCAAAATATAAAGGGAAATAGTTGAAGGGATTAGACCTAAGGTTAAAGAGAGTACAACCGCGAGAGACCCTATCAGGACCAGAACGATTTTGCGTCGCCCATCAAAAAGCCGATCGCTCACCATACCCCATCCGATTCGGCCCACCATTGCCCCGGCCTGGATTATCGCCAGGGCTTGGCTAGCCCTGTAAGGCGAGAATCCCATGATTTCTTTCAAATATAAGGGGATATAAGTTAGGAGCGACATTTGCCCCACAAGAAGAACGACTGTGCCGAGACTAACCGTTAGGAGGCTTTTCAATTTTGGAATCCCTTTGACCTGTTGAGATGAGGACAACGCCTGATCTGCGCTACCTGACCCGTCGACAGGTTCACGCCAAAGCATCCAAAAGAAAATTCCGAAGAGCAGATTGATGATTCCAAAGCCGGCCAATGCCATTCGCCATCCTGAAAACAGTACAAGGAATGGTCCGACTAGAGCCGCAACTACGCCCCCTGCAGGAACACCGGTCTGTTTGATCCCCATGGCAGTCGCCCGCTCATCGCGGTAGAACCACGCCATTACCCCTTTGGTCGAGGCCGGATTAAGGAAGCTGTAGCCCAAACCGGCCAGGAAAAAACTGAAGAACGCCCAGGCAAAAGACGGCGCCAGGGCTGCCGCTATAGTGCAGAACCCCAAAACCAGATGGCCGCCCAGAGCAGTTGCCCGAACCCCGAGGCGGTCTGCCAACCATCCAGCTGCAAAAGAGAGGCCGGCCATCCCCAGGTAGAATGCGGTGAAGAAGAGACCAATCTGGGCGCGGGAGAGCTGGAGATCCTGCTGATAGAAGGGAGCAAGAGTGTTGATTCCATATTGGGCAACGGCACCGATGATATGCGAGACGCTGATCAGAGCCAGGATGGTCCAACGTAATTTGTCCCGGGTGGTCGTAACCTCAGACATGCAAGTGAGATGCTCTCGATGAAAGTCGGTAAGGAAATAGGGTTCGAAGCCGATAAACGCCCCTACGACATTTCTTCAGCGACAGACTCTATCTATCTTGAACCTCTTTCTGCTGTCAATGAATGGGTAGAGGAGAGCGAGATTCGAACTTATAATCGTTAAGACATTGTAGGGCAGGATTGAAAGAGAAATCAATTTAATCCGAGCGACAACGATCGGGGCGCGGGATGAGCCGCCCTGAGCGAAACGCCACAAGGTGTAACCCATGTCCCCGGACTTTTTTGTTACCTATCTCCCGACCGGCCACGGCGTCTCGCATTCATTCGGGAGGTGTAGAGCGCGAAGACTGCCACGCATACGGAGGCGCCATAGCGGACAAGTGAGTTTGTATAAATAGAAAAACCGAATACCAACTTGAGATCGATGAGCAGGGTGAAATACCCAAGAAAGGAGAAGAACATCATGAACAGGTAACGATACGGGTACGCTTGAGCAAGCGTCTCATTGGCGATCACGTAATCCCTGGGACAGAGCCACGCTACGCGATTCTCAAACCAGGATTGCATGGGGAAACGGCGGAATAGCCACACCGTCAAGATCATGCCCCCAACAATAAATGAGAGTACAAAGAGAGCGATTTGAAGCTGTGATATATCCAACGTGGTAACCTCCTGTCGAGCGGTCTAATCGAAGCTGAGGGTAGGATAAGGGGTCAAATCTACGTTTGTTGGTTAGAGAGTTTTCGTTCAATCTCTTCAACCCTTTTCATAAAAACCCGGTCCTTCTCTAATTTTCTCCTCACTGCGTAAAGCATCCCACTGGCTGAACTATATTGCATCCCTCCCCATCTCTCCCCTATCTCCCTCAACCTATAGCCACCAACTGTTCGCCCCAAATAAATCGCAACGTTCCGTGCCTCATTCCAATACCCACGCCGCTTGCTCATCAACACCCTCCGTTCTATCCCATAACTTCGACAAATCTCGTGCTCAATTTCTCTTAACGTTGGACCCCGCCTCTCTTGTTTCATCTGGGGAATTTCGTACTCTAATCTCCTCTTTCTTATTCCTTTCTTTATCCTTTCTCGAAATGCCTCACTTCCCCATATGGCTGGAAGATTCCCTCTTTCATATAATTGTTTCGTCTTCTCATCCAGCCCCTCCCCCATAAAC